>CALIRN010000095.1 GCA_938042265.1 uncultured Eubacteriaceae bacterium | reverse complement strand
GCCAGTCACGACACGCGCATTGTCGCCACGGACAATACCGATTTTCTTAGCAATAATTGCCTTCTGCATAATTTTACCTCCATATTAACTCTACAGCGGATTGTCCCTTTCGGGATAATCATTCTAGGTTCATATAAGGTGTACCGCTGTACTATATATAATATTTATACCTATATAAACCAATTAAAACTTTTTTTGGATAAATCAATTACATCATCTTTAATGTAATATCAACACCAGCAGGCAAGTCAAGACGACTTAACGCATCAGCTGTCTTAGGTGTAGCCATAAGGACATCAATTAATCTCTTATGTGTTCTAAGCTCAAACTGCTCTCTGCTGTCCTTGTATTTATGAACAGCTCTAAGAATAGTAACAACTTCCTTCTTGGTAGGCATTGGGATAGGGCCCGATACCTTAGCACCTGTTTTCTTTGCAGTTTCGATTATCTGAGCAGCTGACTGGTCAACTAACTTATGATCGTAAGACTTAAGGCTGATTCTGATCTTCTGATTAGCCATAAAAAAAGTCCCCTCCTTTTCGCACTTTTTGATTAGTTAGTACGACAAGTGGTGACTGCACACTCATCCGTGTGTTTCGCTTTGCAACTCAGGACTATACCCATAACTTCACACACAAATAATATTCATGCAGTGGCCTTGTCGCCCGGTTTCTTGAACTGGACATCGCTCCGCAGAAAACCCGCATTTGCGGCAACCTCTGCATCAACGCTCTCAATGTCACAACACTGCTATTATACAGTAACCTCACAGCTTTTGCAAGCCTTTTTTTATTTTTTTTAAAAAAAATATTAACAATTTTTTGACAATTTAAAAATCAATTTATGTTAAAAACGCACAAATTTGTATTTATGTCAGGTATATCGGCACGCAGCATAAGCAGGGTATGAATATCCTTGTTCCTCTATTTTTTAATATGTAAAGTATCTTTTGCGGTAAATCAGTATTTATGCTGTACAAAAAGCACTGATTTATACCCGTCAACTAAAAAAGTGCGGCTACGCAAACCGCACTTTCAATCTATCACTCAATACAATATATTGTCTTTTTCCTTTGGCATAAAACCCTCAAAAATGACAATATCAAACTTGCTGCTTAAATCATCAATACACTTCTGGCTTGTCATGGTCCAGCCTGCAGTTTCCACACCAAATATATTCCTCATAATTTTCATAACAATACTGTCAAACTCCATAAAATCATAAGCAATGAAATCGGGCTGTGACTTAAAATTCATCAGCATAAGCGTACCCCCAAGCTTTACAATAAAGCTGTCATTGCGCTGATGCCGCAAATCAAAAAGGTTCATGGCAAGCTGACCTCTTAAAATATCGCTGCAGTTATTCCTAAACCATTCAACAACCTCAGGCTGAAATGACTGTACGGCAATTTCACCCTCATAATTGATGATTTCCCTTGCAGCAATACGGCAAATCTCCTCATACATGGGTCCTGCCTTTATCTCAATTATAACAGGCACCTTGCCTCCAACCTCCTCAAGCACCTGACTTAAAAGAGGCACTCTTTCATTGGTATCCTTTATTTTATAGCCCTTTATTTCACTATATTCCGTACCTGCAACGGATGCATTTACACCACACAATCTTAAAAGGTTATCATCATGAATAACAACCGCCTTTTTATCCTTGGTAAGTCTTACGTCAAGCTCAATGCCAAAGCCACAGCTTATTGCACGCCTGAAGGCGGCCATGGTATTTTCAGGTGCATCAAACCTTTCATCATGCAGCCCTCTGTGAGCTATGTAATGTCTTTCAAAGCTCTTAAACCTTGCCTTACGCAGATTATCCTGATTTGGCTTCATGCAGTAAAGTATACCTCCCGCTGTCAGCAACAGCAAAAGTATGATAATAAAAACAGGCATTTTTATCCTCCTAATCCAGTTTATGTACAAAAATTCCGCTTCTAAGCTTTGGCTCAAACCACGTAGACTTTGGCGGCATAATTTTACCGCTGTCGGCAACAGACATCAGTTCTGCCATTGATGTAGGATACATTGAAAAAGCAAGCTTCATCTCACCGCCGTCAACACGCCTTTCCAACTCCTCAAGCCCTCTGATGCCACCAACAAAATCAATTCTCTTATCGGTACGCGGATCACCTATGCCAAGCATGGGTGATAAAACCTCGTTCTGCAAAATGGAAACATCAAGTCCATCAACAGCGTCCTCCTTTATAATGGACGGCTTTGCACTAAGCAGATACCACTTACCGTCAATATACATACCAAAGGTATGAGCCGCTTCAGGCTTGCAGATACCTTCACCTTCTGATATATCAAACTTTTGGGAAAGCTTTTCAAAAAACTCTCCTTCTGTCATACCGTTTAGATCCTTAACTATACGATTGTAATCCATAATATGTAACTGATTATCAGGAAACAGCACAGAGAGATAATAGTTAAATTCCTCCTCGCCCGTGTAGTCGCCCTTTTCTTGCCGCCTTTTAATACCCACCTTTACGGCAGAAGCATTTCTGTGATGTCCGTCTGCAATATACAGACTGTCAACACCCTTAAAAAGCTCCACAAGCCCGTCAATAACAGCCTTATCATCAACAATCCATACCATATGCTCAACCTTGTCCTCGCTGATAAAATCATACTCAGCAGGCTTAGCAGTAACACTGCTGATTATTTCATCAATTTCAGTCTTTGCTCTGTATGTAAGGAAAATAGGTCCTGTATTTGCGTTACATGTATCAACGTGTCTGATTCTGTCCTGCTCCTTATCAGTTCTTGTCAGCTCATGCTTTTTAATTTTGCCCTCAATATACTCGTCAATAGCACTACAGCCAACCAATCCCGTCTGACTCCTGCCGTCCATTGTAAGGCGATAAACGTATAACACAGGCTTACTGTCCTGAATGTAAATACCCTTTTCAATCATTGAGTTAAGATTATCAGCAGCCTTTTGATAAACCTCATCTGAATAAATATCCGTACCCACAGGCAAATCCACCTCCGCCCTGTCCACATGGAGAAAGGAAAAAGGCTCATCCTTTACCATTTCACGAGCCTCCGCAGAGCTCATAACGTCGTAGGGCAATGCTGCTACCTTTTTACAAAGCTCCTTTGTAGGTCTATACCCTTTAAAGGGATGTAATACAGCCATAGTAAAACCTCCTCGCAAAAAGTTTTTTCTTAAGTATAGCATAAGCAAAAAAATTTTACAACCTGCTCTCGCAGTTATCATTGCACTGTCATTATAACATATATGATGTTTTTCAGTTTTTATCTGCTAAAAAAACACTAAAACTTAAATCAACACGTCAATCTAATTTTGAAATATTAGTGTAACATAAAAGCTTTTGAGGTATAAAACATCATAATTAACGCCAAAACAGATATAAAACACTGAGAAATGTTGTTTGTCATAAGAATTTTGAACTAATATTACAAGTTTATTACCAAATTAGATTGACGCGCTTAAGTCAAAAACATTCATTGAAAAATAATTTTTCATATGATATAATGTATAAATAATAATTACTTTATCACAACATACTTATATAGAGGAGAGTTTTCTATGAAAAAAAGTTTAGTGGAAGTATTTGCTTTATGTGCATGTTTAACCCTATCAACACCCGCATTTACTATAGCGTCAGACAGCGAAAAACCCCTCACTCGTTTTGAATGTATGTGTGCACTTCTTGACCCGGAGGTTGCCGGCAACTGCAGAAATAAAGTTTTGTTTGGCCGTTTAAAATTTAAATCACCTTTTACGGATTTTAATACAATTTATGATGTACCTGAAAACCAAATTGGTCCTGATAACAGCGAATACTTAGGTATAAGAATTCAAATTGGATACGAAAACGGTATTATCAAAGGCTATTCCGATGGTACTCTGAAGCCAGATGATTTAATGACAAAGCAGGATTTAGCAGCAATTGCTTACAGGATACTTTTAACAGATGATATATACTTTAGTAAAAACAGTGAAAATCCTGTGCCGGATTTCGAATTTTTGAAAACCTTTAATGATTATGATCAGGTATCGCCTTATGCTTCTGAGGCACTTTCCGCTCTTATAAAAGCCGGATATATTCATACGAAAGATAATAACATTAATCCAAAAGATAACGTGACATCTGACGATATTTCATTAATTACAGAAAAATTCAGTAAACTTCAAGACGATTATATTAAAGAAATTTTTAATCTCGAATAAGATTTTTTCTGTATTACAAGGAACTGCACACTATTTTTTAGTGCGACAGCCCCATTGTAAATGTTTGTATTTTAACAGAATACTAATTCCATCTTGAAAAAGCACTATATATTGGCAGTATATAATCAGTATCAGTTACTGCCTGCCAAACCGCCGATGCATCTGCTATAGTTATTTCCTTGCCGTCTGTAACCTCACATGCCACCGCACCGGAATATGTCAAATATGTTTTAAAGCTCTCATCTAACACAAGTTGATGTATAGCAGAAACATCATTTGCTGTTAAATAACCACTGTCGTCTACATCTCCATATAATATTGCGAAACCATTAGCCATGTTTATATTCTCCCATATTATATCTTCATGATAAGAGGTTGGCATCGGTCTCAAAAAATATTTATAATTATAAGGGTTAACATTTCCTGCATTAATATCATCCGCAGTAACATCGGTAAAATACCATTCTCCATAAATTTTAACATAGTTCCACGAATGTGTATCACCATAATTAGTATCGCTGGCATTCCCCATAACCACAATACAATCCACCCCCAGTTTTTTACAAATCAATTGAAAGGCCTTTGCATATCCCTGACATACTACCCCGTCAGTACTATTTATTAAAGCACCATAAGCATTAAACGCATTTGGCATACTCCCTGTTGCGGCACTTAACGCAGCTCTATTATATTTTAATGTACTTGTTAAATAATCATGTGCATATACCACCTTATCAATATCAGTTCTCACACGGTATGTATCAATGTTATTTTTAATTCTGTTTACATTATTCTCCATATTTTTCTTCATAGCTAATAATTGTGTCGACGATTCTGAATAATATGTAGGTACTGAAATTGTAATTTCTTTTACTTTCGCCCCACTCATAACTACCGAAATATCACACCTTTCTTCAAGCCAAAAAAGTTCAGGATGATCCAGCCATAAAGCCATTGCCGCGTCATTCGCATCAATTTTAGCCTCAGATTTCGTCGGTTTGTTGTCACCGTATGTATATGTTACTTCATGTGTGCCATTTGATTTTTTAATTTCATCTTATTTACCTCCATTAATTTCATTTTTGTAATAAATTATCATTATATTTAATAATATAGTTCTTGTTTCTTTATCCATCAGAGTTAAAACCACACATATCTCACTTAACCCATGGATGTCTTGCCTTAAGCACCTCATCCTCAATAATACCCTTGCTCTTTATAATATTATCAATAACCTCAGACTCATTCATAATCATACTTCGGTTAAAAACAAGCTCAGCCTCTGTTGACTCACCGCAGACAAAATACATCACCTGCTCAAGAGCGGCAGCAAACTCTGTTTCCATACCGTTGGCATCAATATCAATATCATTGTACATACTCATAATATTCATCTGGTTTGGGTTTGAGGCAAGTCTGTCCTCCTTGGCATCATATCCTCTGCCGTTTTCAATAATTGCTTTTTTGAAAATATCAATAATAGCCTTGTAGTTGTCGGCATTAACCTGAATATTAAGTGTTTCAACGCCTCCCTGAGAGCCGTCAACGGTTTTAACCTTGACAGCGCCGTAGGCAGACAGATTTTTCCTGAACTGCCCCAAATCCTCACCGTCATAATTTTTAATAACAAGGATAGTATTTCTTACATCCTCCTCCATACAATTTTGAAAGTCGGATAAAAGACTGTTCAGACCGTCCTGAAGCCCTTTTACGTTCTTTATAAGGGGCAGCTCCTTTGAGTTGTACTTAAAGGGCACTAAAGGGATTTTTTCAAAACAGAAGCTCCTGCCGTCTACCCTGTAATAGGGTTCAAGAGGACTTTCCTCCTTTAATATACTGCCCTCAAGCCTGTAACGGCGCACACCCTCCTTTGTATAAAGCTCGGCACATGTTTCAGCCCTTTCTCTTTTACCCTCACAGCAGATTACATCATATACCCTGACTGCATAATCTAGCCTTGTGTGCTCGCTGTCTGCCCAGCCCGGAATAATCTCAAAAGGTCTGAACCGCCTGAATTTTGTCCTCCCTCCTTCATCAAAATAAACATACAGCCAGCCTATTCCGCAGTTTAATGCGTCCTCACCTATATTCTTAAGAGTTCTCGCAAACTCCCTGTCAAAGCAGCCCTTTATTCTTTTCTCTGCATCCTTATCCTCACATCTGACCGTAACGGGTTTTCCAAGCAGATAGTTTACCTTTTGGTCCACAAGCATTTTATATATATTGTTTACTACCCTGTTATTCGGCAGATTGTTAAGCTCCACAATTTTTCCGCCCTCGCCGATGGCTGTACGCCTGTGCCTTAAAATATCATGCAGACCCACGTAATATCTTTCCCCCGTCAGCATATCCCTGCGCCTTGCGGAGGATATAAACCCTGCAATATCCCTTTCCGCCAGTTCCTTAAGAGTGACAGGTGCATTTTGTGCCAGCAGGGCATTAACCCTGTCCGTTTCACTTAAAAAATAATTGTACATTTAATTCCTCCTTACAAGTGTATGCCCTCCGCACAGCTTGACAACTCCGCCTCAAGCCGTTTAACAAATACATCCGCAAACTTTTCAATATCATAATCATTTTTAATATCGGCATAAGCTTTAAAATCCACATTAATGCTAATACCCTCACCTGTGCCCCCGGAGGGTGAGGCAGACAGAGCTTTTATCAGTTCATTTTTTCTGTAATCAGACAAAATATGGCTGCTGCTATCATTGGTAATGCAGCCCTCAACCGTCTCCGCAGTCACATTTTCATTGGAGGCAGTTATCCCCATTACGCCGTAATTGTCCGCATATTCACTGAAAAAGCTTACGTTATTCTCCCCTAAAGCTTCATAATAGGTTAATTGCCACGGATAATTTGCCATTGTGCTTACGCTTACGGCATTTTCATTTTTTATCCATAAGTCAGCAGTCCGCTCTGCCATAGGATATTCTGCACTGCTTATATAAGCAGGCATATTAAAGCTGCTGCAATAAGAGTAAAGCAACTCATTTTCAAGACCAATGCTGTCACCCCGTGTATATGTATCCCTCTGTAGGACAAAGCTCTCAAAGGTATAAGGCATACTATTGTTAATATTTTCATATAACGCCTTATACCTGTTATCCTGCCCCCCAAAAATACCGCCGCTGTAAAACCGTGATAAATTATCCGCTTCCTCAAAGTCTGAATAGGATATAGTATTACTGTCTGCCCTGTTGACTGTATACGGAAACTCCGTATTATCAGCTGTTATCCAACGTTCTGCCAAGTTATACAGCCTTTCATCTGTAAGGTTTGAGCTACTGCCAAAGTATTTTTGAATGTCACTAAAAATGCCATATAACCAAAAATTTTCATCTGTAAAAAAACCGTACCTTAATACATCACCTGTTTCATTATTTTCCTGCTTTCCGTAATCAAAGCTGTTTATTATGCCTCCTGTACAGCAACAGATGTTGTTTGATACATAGCTGTTAAATGGTACAGAGTCATTATCTTCCATTTTGTTGTCCAATAAACCGTACTCAAAATCGTTAAGGCTTATCAGCGGCATAAAATCCCATAACGCTATAAGCTGAATAAAATAATCAAAGCTGTCAAAAAAGTCCCCAATATTCATATTATCCCCCCTAATCAAAGGATAACAGGGAGCCTGCCTGAATATCCTCCATACCATACCTCATGGCGTCCATAAGATGGTTAAAATTATCGCAGGGCTTGTTTATCATATTTCCAAATCTGTCCTTTTCCCACATATAATTACTTATTTCAGTAAGAAAATTTACACAGCCAGGCTTTATAATTATTCTGTAATCACTAATAAGGTCGATACCACACCTTATACTGTCAGCGCCCTTTCGGGCAGCCTTGATGCGCGGCACCCCCAGCTCATACAGTCTGTCAATGGACTTAGGCTCTGCACTGTCTGCAATAATTTTTGCCTTTTTCCACCCTTTTTTACAGATAATATCAAAAATCGCCTCATTTGAAAGTCCCTTTCTGTAAACCTCATCAGCCACATAAAGCAGCCGCCTCCGACTGTCGCACATACCGTAAAATATAGCAGTAGGGTCATTTGCATACCCAAAATCCAAACCAAGGACAGGTATTATATCCCTGTTTTTTAAAAGATTTTCCACATCAAAATCCCTTTCCTCCCAGTTTTCATACACAAGTCCCTCAGCTATGCCCCAGTTTCCCAAGCCCGCAACCGTATATCTCCTTGGATTTTGCTCCTTCATACGCTCAAATACAGCTATATCCGCCTTATCAAGCCACTCATTGCACATATAATTTGTGGTCTTTGCAAGCACATTTTCCTCAGGCTTATCAAAAAAACGCTTTTTAATCCAGTGTCTTTCATTCCACGGATTAAGAGTCAGCGTAATCTGCTTGAACAGTCCCTCTGACACCTGACCTCGTATACTTTCATCCAGCATATCAAAGTCAGCCTCGGCGGAAATTTCATAAGCCTCCTCAATCCAAAGCCAGCACAGCGCTCCACTTTTTACGGTAATCGAGGTTATTTTTATAGGGTCATCCAGTCCTCTGAAATATATCTTCTGCCCTGTAGGCTTGTAGGTAATCTCCAAAGGACTTACCTTTAGATCAAACTCTCTCCTTACGCCAAGACGGTTAATTGCCCAGCACAGCTCTGCATAACAACTGTCCCTGAGGGTGGAATACACTTTTCTTACAACCAATATATTTGCCTGCGGATACTCCATAAGCCTGTCAATAAGGTTTAAAGCCGTTGTTTTACTCTTTTTGCTGGCACGACTTCCTTTACAAACCCTGTAACGGCCTTTAAAATTCCAGTAATCCTCATAACCACCGCCAACAAGCGTTTTATATTTTTCACTGTCCATTAAAACACCCCTTTACAGGGTCCCTTGTATAATTTTACCTTCATATTATAACCTCCTCTGTAAGCTGCCTGTGATTATATGCAGACAGCACCTGATGCGTAAAAGGCATAAAATCAAAATGCCTATTGTATGCAAGGCTGCAAATAAGGGAAATATTGCAGGGCAGCATTTCCCTGAGCATTTTAACCACCGAGTCAAACTTATTTTTTGCATTAAGCCGTATCATAACACGCAGTGTATATTTGTCCTTTCCATATTCCATAAATACATTTCCCTCTCCACAAAGCAAAACCAGCTTATTATACACACTTTCAAAGGTATAGGGCGTATCTCCGTTTATTGCCGCAAGCACCCTAAGCCTTCTGTCCGATATGCTGTCGGTATACAGCGGCGTGATACCCAGCATTTTTTCATACCGCTCCAGTCCGAAGCCCTGACAGGTTACCGCAAAGCACTCTTTCATAGCACTGTCCTTTTTATTGTACATTAAATCAAACTCAGGCTGCAGCCCATTATACAGCTCCTGCATTTCCGTCAGCTCTGCCATATATTCAGGCAAATATTCTATAGTATTTTTATTTCGGCTCACTCAACCACCTCCACACTAAGCTCTTCAAGCTGTGCAAGGCTGTTTCTGCCAAGCCTTAATTCCTGTCCGAATACCGCACCGTCCACATTAATATCAGCTATGCTTTTAATGCCCGTAAGCATCTGTATCACTCCTGCAAGATAAGACACCACAATTGCAATACCGTCATCCTCATTTCCTGTATAGCTTTCCTCCCAGCTGTCATTCAGTTCCTGGAAATACTCCTCAATTTTTTCGGCAATATAAGGTTTTAAAATCGCTGCATCATATCCCTGCGCTGTACGTATTTTTAAACTGACGGATATTTCCTCTGCTTCCGCCGTTGCCGCCGTAACTATATGTCCCACAGGCGCAATGCCCATTCCCTTGCCGCTTATGGGGTCAAGATACTCCTGAACAGCAGCTATAAGCCCGTCAGATGCAGGAGCATTTGCTCTTGTTGTAATAACCGTCTTGACAGTACCCCCGCCGTTCCATTCGTCCGCACAGTATACACGCACCTGCCCTATGCCGCCCAGCTCAAGTATATCCTCATTTTCGTTAAGCTCCTTTATTTTTTGCCTGTAATCAGCAATATTGCCGCCAAATGCCTGAGTATTAAGGCTTTCAAGATACCTGCGACGAAAGTCCTCCGTATCCTCCTCATCAGCCCCTGCCGATAAAAGCTGTGTAAGATATGCACTTTTTAAGCCATCAATATACTCTAATGGCGTCATTGAGCCAAAATGATAATTACCCTCTGTCCCCGCACTTTCACAGTAAACGGCTCTGCCGCCGTCCTCCAGTTTTTCTCCCACAACATAGTTAAGGCTGTCCAGATTAAATCTTTTGCCCTCCACAGCTGCGTCCTCAGGCTCAAACACTCCCCTCAGCACCGCAGCCGATGCCCCATAGGGCTCCAGTCCCCGCTCCCCGGCACGCAGCATAAGCCATGTTCTGTCTGCGGTATCGGCAAAGCACTGCTTAAGCATATTTTCCATTTCAATATACATAAGCTGCAGCTCCACTGCCGCAGGTGCCAGAGCATCATAAATTACAGAGCCTTCTCTCTTGTCAACCTGGTCTGATACCCTGTTAAGCATACGCATCAGAATATTCTCAAAGGTATATTCCTCAAACATAACCCGTTACCTCCTTTGTATATGTAAAATCCCCCAACGTTGTCTTTACGGTAAAGTTAACGTTAAGCACCTTATTTCCCTTGTCCTCCGTAAACTCAAAACCCTCAAGCGCCGTTATTCTGTCATCATACAGCAGCGCCTGTGTTATTGTATCCTCAATTTCAGCCCACACATAAGGCTTAAGCCTGTCCATGCAGTCAATAATACGTGAGCCGTAATTGTCCGAATATATAACCTGCTCAAATCTTACTGTGGCAAGTATTTTATAAACCGCTTGGCGTATAGCCTCAATCCCGTCGCAATAGCCGTAAATACGCTTTTGCCTGAGGTCAATATGATACGTTCTGCCGGGATACACACTGTATACGGCGCTTTCCTGTCCCGTATTTTCAGGTATCATTCAATCCCCTCCCCTCTCAGCCTGTCAAGCAGCAGATACCTTTGTCCCGCCTGCTGTCTTAAAAGTATAAGTATTTCTCCTTTTTTAAGTCCATAGGTGGATGCAGTGTCAAACAAAAAATCCCTTTCAATAACAGCCTTCTGCTGCAGGGTAATCTGCAGAGGAATATCCTTCTCAAAATCCTCCTGCTGTGTAACTCTGCCCAGCATCAGCTCCACAGGCTTCTGCGCATTTACCGCCTCCACGGCGCACTGCTTTACAAGCTGTACAAAGTCAGACATCAAACTCCCCCTCTCTGCCATATAAATCAATATCCATAAGATGATGTTTACCGTAAAAGGTATGGCACACCCTATCACAGGTCATCTGTTCATTTACAATAATATCTCCCAAATCCAGATTAACTCCTACAACCGAGCCACCCCTGACCGATATATCTCCCTTTACATCAAAAAGAGATAAATACCGTCTCTTTCTTGAGTACCGTTTAAGGTACTCATCAGCCAAAGCTTTAATCTGTGCCTCATTAAGTTCCTCCTTTGGCTTAAAATAATACTGCAGCCGCCCCCACAGGGCAGTATTGTCATCAGATGCGGTATATACGTTTCTGACTCCCTCCTTTTTGTTGTCAATAACTACCTGTATATAGTCATAAACCTCTCTGTCAATGGTTGAGGTATAGTCAAAGGAGCCCGTATTGTCCTTGTCAAAAACAATATCCGTTGTCATTGACTGCCTGTTTCTAAGGCATATACTTCCAAAGTCATCCAGCAGAACAAAGCTGCTGCCTGTTTGTACATATGTAATATCTGCAGCATTTGCC
This sequence comes from uncultured Eubacteriaceae bacterium, assembly GCA_938042265.1. GTDB lineage: Bacteria > Bacillota > Clostridia > Lachnospirales > CAG-274 > CALWRD01. The sequence continues at coordinate 5,731 of CALIRN010000095.1, read as the reverse complement.
AGTATGTCAAATACGGTTCCCTCCTCAAGCTGTTTTTCAATTACATAGCCTGTATCACATATATCTCCCTCTCTTAAGCGATAATCCTTAATCAGCATTTTAAGCAAATCACTGTATTTTTTGTTTCTGTATAAAATCGTATCCTTATTTTTAAAATACCTTAAGCTGTCATAGGCCGTTACGCTGATTATATCCCTTTCCTTACGGCTTTTTTCAAATACATAGCCTCTGAAAATATCCTTGCCCCCTACCCTTAATCTGACGGGACTTCCTCCCTGAAAATTAATAATGTTATCCTTATGTACATTAAACCTAAGTACACCCGGATTTAACTGCCTTTTATACTCCAAAGTAACAGCCCCTTCAATAACAGGCAGATATACCCTGTCGTTTTCAATAAGCAGCTCGTATCCGCTGCCTGCACTTTCCGCACTGTCAATGGCTCCAAATAGGCTGCTTTTATATGTAGCTCCAAGGCTTTTTTCTGCTATCTCCTCAATTGTCCTTACACCTGTACTGCTTCCGTCCTTTGTGCTGCCTGAGGTTTTACCGCTTTCAACGTTGTCGGCAGCAAGCTTTTCACTTCCTGCTGCCCCATCGGGTCTTATACCGCCCTGCCAGCCCCAGCCCTTGAATACATACTTTTTATCGCAGTATTCAAGGCTCTGGACTCTTACTCCGTCAGCGGCATGGATAACGTTTCCGTTAGCTGTGGCTATACCTACGTGCCCGTAAGCGTTTGTTCCCTTAAAATAAACAGCAGCACCTGCAGGTACATTATCCATTCTATCCGATACCTTCCATTTGCCGTATGCCTCATTGGCACTTGCCGCCTCACCTGTTATGCCTGCTGCCTCACAGCATACCCTTACAAACCTTTGGCAGTACTCATCATAGCTGTGGGAGCCTTTAAGAGATAACGCCTTGTTAAGTATTATGTCAAGCTGGCTCATATTCACTCCCCCCCTATAAAACCAGTCGTGTTCCTTCATATATAAATCTGCCGCTTTCGGAGCAGGGCAGATTGTGCTCTTTTGCCACATTTTCTATTACGTCAGCATTGTTGCTGTAAATATCACTATATCTGCTGCCGTCACCGTAATATCTCTTTGCAATGGTCCACAGGGTATCACCCTGACTAATAACCACCGTTTGCGGTATCTGCCTGTCTGAGCTGACAGCCGCTGCTCTGCCCGACTCTGTATCAATAATCCTTGATGCATAGTCCCTGTACTGCTTAAGTACAATATCACAGGTAATATCTCCACCGTTCAGGGCATCCTCCTTAAAGCTCAGCTCCTCAATTACACAGTTAATATCGGTAGATACTCTTTTTTCGTTTCTTAAAACCCTGAACCATACAGGCTCGGCCTTTTCCTTCATACCTCGCAGCACCTTGGCAAAAAACATACCATCCTTAAATTCCCCCTCATATATACTAAAAGGATACTGCACCATAGGCAGCAAGGCTGAAAAGCTTATTTCACAAAGCCCTGTTGTTTCTGGCAGACTAATCTCACTGCCGCTTACAAGGCTAACGGTTCTGTTTTGGTTTTTGTCCTTAAGAATAAAATCAGCAGGAGTAACAGGCAGCAGAACACCCCCTAAATAAAAAAGATACATAAAATCCTCCCTTCAGACTGCCGCATGGCAAAGCGGCAGTCCATAAAATCAGCGGTGCTTCTCCCCCTCAATAATTTTGTCCACCGCAGCTATAACAAATGCCCTTTCATACTCGTCCATATCTGCATATACGGAGGGCGTCCAGTGAAAACGCTGCATACATATAACCGCATATACACTGTCACTGTCCCCTCCGTCAATCAGTTTTTTGCCTGTTCAACCTTATCCTTAAAAGGTGTAAAACCAAGCATACCGTGCACAAAGTCCGTAAAAGCGGCATACTCTGACGGATTGTCAATAATAGCCTTTAACAACTCCTCAGGAGTATACACCCCATAGCTGTCCTGAAGCTGTGCATTGGATAAATTAGGCTCCACCACACTTGCCGCAAGGAGCTTTTCCATATACATACCGGTGTCCAGTCTGTCACGGATAATACCGTTTTTTCCCTCCGTCTGGCGTATACAGTCACGCTTAAGCTCCTCGCACTGTGCCGTTGTCAGGTGTCTCAGTTCCCATAAAACAGGCCTGCCCTCCTCATCGGTAACTGCCGATGTTGCAGGATAAAAAACGTTTTCCCTGACTGCCTTGTTTGCTTTTAAAAACCTTTCAAATTCACTCATACAATCACCACCTTACAGCATACCGTCAAGAAGCTCAAAGCTTTCGGGGATTTTAAAATCCTCAAAGGTAAAATCCATTTCCTCGTCAAGATAATCACCCTTTGCATCAAACTTGGCGAGCACGCCGCCGTTCATATTGCAGTCGGTTAATACCACCGTCTGTCTGCCTGCTGCAGAGGTTGGGTCCTCATTGCTTATCTGTATATCAAAATAAATGTCCTCCCCGGTTTTTCTATACTTAAGCATAAGTTGACGAAATACCGATGTATTATAATGAAAAACCGCCTTTCCGCTGCCGCTCCAGCCCGAGGCCTTGTTGCCCATACCGGTCTTGCCCAGAATAGGCACCTTTGTTTTATTTTTTTCAAATTTTGCCTCAAGATTAATCGCCTGCATAAAATTGTATCTGTTTCCCTCAATGGTAACAAAACACTCAGCAAGCTTTGCACTTAAGGTATCCCTTGCTCTCATAACAGCATTTGCCATTTTATATCACTCCTTTTTTAATCATAATTTTATAATGGGAATATACCAGTTTATCCTACAGTCACCGTCATATACAGCTTGCCCATGGCGCTTACTATGCTTACGGCATCATTAATAACAACAGCCCTCTTTGTATCACCCTTTAAAACGGTAATATCTTCCTCATCAAAATCCTCAATGGCTCTTATATCATTAAGCTGCTGATGATGCTTTACAATATCATTCCAAAGACTTGTTCTGCCTGCATTGTCATTAGGCACAACCCCTAAGTAGCGTGTGTTGAAAATAAGTGCAATGTCATTTGCGATACGGTCGCAAACCCTTATGGTCTGATTGTCCGCAAAATCCTCTCCTTTAGTATCACTGTAGCTGACAAGGCTGTTAATATCCGCAAGCACACGCAGTGTTCCGCTTACATTGTGCAAAACAAATTCGCCTGCCTCAATAGCCTTTGTAAGCTGACTTTGAGTATAATCTCCATTTACCGTAAGCTCACCGTCATACACCCTGTTAAGGGCGGATTTGTTAATCTCACAGCCTGCCATAAGGCCTGTTACCCAGTAAACCAAAGCAGCCTCATTGCTGTCCGCCACACTGTTTTTAACATTGATAACTCCCTCATAATCAGCCGCCTTATTGTAAACCACACACTGAATTTTTACTCCCGCCTCATCTCTCATACGCTTTGTATACGCAATATAAAGGGACTTTATTTCAGGGTCGGTTTCAGCACAGGCAAGCGCATTGTAATTGAAGCTTTCCGCCTTATCCAAAAATTCCTGATGCTTAAGCCCCGTAACGATGCCGTTTGTACCACCCGTAAGGGGAACACCTGCCTCTGCCGCAAGCTCTGCCGAAGCAATAAATTTAACATAAGCATTGCCCTTAAGCTCCGATGCCGAGGTGACGCTCTGTCTGTCAACCTCCTCTCCCGAAAGCTTTGTTATTACCTCATAGCCGCCGCTTACACTCTCCTCAATACAAACAGTGATATCGTTGCCTCTTATACCGCCGTAAAGCGCCTGAGCATATTTGTTTTCCGCCTTAGTACCGCCGCCGTTAAGCCTGTAGCAGTAAACGGTTTGGGCATTTAAAAACAGCTCTCTTAAATATTTAAGCTTTTCACTGGTGTAATCATAGCCGAAAAGCTCCATGGAATTTGCTTGTAAATCCTCGCCCGTTACCTCAAAAATCCTGTCCTCAATACCCCAATCAAGGCTTAAACCCACAGCCGCATAGCCTCTCTCTCCAAGCTCTGCCGATGCTCTTGCCGCCGATACAAAATTAATATATGCTCCCGGCAATACCTTGTTCTGGCTTAAAAATGTACCTCCGCCTAAAGCCATAAAAATCTACCTCCTTAATTGATTTTTTTGCTTAAAAAAGCATTTATTTTTTTGTCTATTCCTTTTACGGAGCATTTTTCCTCCTCTGACATAATTGCATAAATTATATCCCTATAGTCCGAAAAATGCTCATCTCCCGCAAGCTGCTCTTTTGTAAAAAGCCGCTCTGTTTTAGCCGTATCAGCCAAATTTACCCCTCCTTTATATTGAGCTTATACTCCTCCATAAGCTCAGACTTCTCCTCAATATTCTTAATCCTTACAAAAAAGCTGCAGCTTAAAACAGTACTCATACTGTCCTTATTAAAGGTGTGCTTACATGTGCCGCACCTCAACGGCTCTCCCTGTACGCTTATAAGCTCCAGGCACTCCGAGAGCCTTTCCGATACCGCTGCCATATCCCTATTTTTCCCCTTATACTCAGGGTAATAGGTAACAAGCAGCTCATTTTCCATATAGTATCTGTCGCCTCTGAAAAGCTCAGTGCTGCTCGATGTCAACTCCACAAAAAAGCAGGGTCTGGTAAAATGCTGCTCCGCCTTTTCAGTATAAATATGATATTTATCACCAAATTTGCCGTTTATTGCGCTGCATATTCCGTCAATTATTTTGTCAGTCATAGCCTACACCTCATTGTAATCGGGCAATGCCATAATCTCCTGATGGTTACGATAAACACAGCCCTCCGCCGTACTTCTCAGCCTGTAGGAAATCCCGTTTTGCCTTACCCTTAAAATACTTCCCGGCTTAACATAAATATCAGGCGCAAGAAATACACGTACATTTAAAAGAGCATCATTTTTATGCACAGCTTTTCCCGCATTCTTATGGGTTCCGTAATTTTCACGTCCGCCAAACACAAGCCGACACTCTATATCCGTGTATTTAAGCACCATATCAGCCCCCGTTACCCCTATTGCGTCAGTTATCTCTTCCATTTCATAAATGTCGCACCTGCCAAAAAACAGGCTCATAATATTATCCTTAATCCCCAAAGCATCACTTCCTTACCAGCAGATTTTTCTGAAGCGGTATAAATCCGCCTCACCTCTGTTCAATACTCCAAGCAGACTGTCAACAGCTGCTTTCTCTCCGTCTGCATCATACTCCAGCTTTACATCGCCCTCGGTAATAGCCTTAAGCGCGCCTCTGGCATCAAAGCCCTCCAGCATACCCGACAGCAGCCTGTCCTTAAGAAACTCGGCACAAGCCATATCAACAGCCATACACTCCAGCTCATCAGGTATGTAATCAATATTGCATACATTTTTTATATGCTCCCGCACTTTATTTTCCGCAAAGAGTATAGCCGCTTCATCATCCCCGGTTACCTGAATGCCAAGCTGCAAAAGTCTTTCCCCAATCTCCATATCAGCCTCTCGATATAATTCTGGCAATAGGGATCGACTTGTGATCAATATATGTCTTTACGGAAGCCCCATCATTTACAAGCTCCCAGTTAGTGCCGTCCTTAAGCTCTGCGTCAGTAGGTGAAAGGGTTGCCTGATTCTTCTTTGTATAGCTGATACCGCAGGGAGCAAAGCACTTTCTCTGTCTTACAAAAAGCACGTCCTGCCCGCCGCCTGCAACAGGGTTTCTGTACATTTCATAGGCATTTTCCGCACCTATATCCTCATAATCAAAAGCACCTGCG
>CALIRN010000094.1 GCA_938042265.1 uncultured Eubacteriaceae bacterium | reverse complement strand
CGTTGTAGCCAAGACATACCTCGTCAAAATTTGTTGCTCTTACCTTTGGATCCTGCTCACGTACAGGTACTCTATGCATTCTGTCAGCCATTATTTGTCACCTCCGCAGCCGCAGCCACCGTTTTTATGGGTAGCGCCTTCTTCAAATTTAAGCTTAGCTCTGCCTTCCTCTGTTTTATACATTGCCTGACGGCGCATAGCCTCATCATAGTTAATAAGATGACCGTCAAATTCAGGTCCGTCAACACAGGCAAACTTAACCTCGTCGCCTACGGTAACACGACAGGCGCCGCACATACCCGTACCGTCAACCATAATAGGGTTAACGCTTACAATGGTAGGTATTTCAAGCTTTTTGGTAAGCATAGCGGTAAACTTCATCATAATCATAGGGCCGATAACAACAGCGTGGTTATACTTTTTGCCCTTATTTTCAACCAAATCGGAAAGAAGGTCGGTAACGCGGCCGTTAAAACCGTAGGATCCATCATCGGTACCTACATAGAGGTTGGCGGCAACCTTGCCCATTGCTTCCTCAAATATAATTAAATCCTTCGACCTTGCACCGATAATAACATCGCATCCGATGCCTTTTTCGTGAAGGTACTTAACCTGCGGATATACGGGAGCAGCGCCTACACCGCCCGCAACAAAGATAATATTCTTTGCCTTAAGCTCCTCATCACTCATTTCACAAAGGTCTGAAGGTCTGCCCAAAGGACCTACAAAATCAGATATGCAGTCACCTTCACTATAACCCATAAGCTCAAGGGTGGATTTTCCTACAGGCTGCACAACAATTGTAACCGTACCCTTTTCAGTATCATAGTCTGCCACTGTAAGGGGAATACGCTCACCCTTTTCCGTGGTTTTGACAATTACAAACTGTCCGGGCAATGCTGACTTTGCAACTCTTGGAGCTTCAATTTCCATAAGATATATGGTATCGGTCAGCATTTGCTTTTTTACGATTTTATACATCATAATCCTCCTTCATATATGTCAATATAATTAATAAGGAAATTTTTTGTGAAAAATCTGCTTTTTTTCCTATTAATATTGCCTATATACAACAGTATACAACATTTTTCACATTTTTTGAATAGTTTTTTTAAAAAAATTCTATGCAAAGATGATTTTTTTATGACTTTTTACATATTGCACAAAATTAAAGGTTATAACTATTTTTTCTTGCTTTTAAAGATTGACTGTTATATACTTATAAAGTTAATGTTTTTAAGGAGTGATATTTTTTATGACAGAGCTGCTGGTTAGACTGTTTGTTAAAAACAACGAGGATATTCTTAATCCCCGCGTCAGGGAAAGCTACGGGCTTTTAAGCGGCGGTGTGGGTATATGCTGCAACATATTTTTGTGCATTATTAAATTTTTTGCAGGTGTTATAACAGGCTCTATTTCAATTACCGCCGACGCCTTTAATAATCTGTCCGATGCCGGCTCATCAATAGTGACACTGCTGGGCTTTAAGCTTGCAAGCAAGCCTGCCGACAGTGAGCACCCCTACGGTCACGGCAGATATGAATATATTTCGGGGCTTGTTATTGCCGCCGTCATTATTGTAATGGGCTTTGAGCTTTTAAAATCCTCTATAGATAAAATTGCTCATCCCGAAACAATTGAGTTTTCCGCGGTTTCGGTTATAATACTTGTTATTTCCATAGGTATTAAGCTTTGGATGAATTTATTTAACAAAAAACTGGGGAAAAGACTTGATGCCTCCGCCATGCTTGCCACTGCTGCAGACAGCCTTAATGACTGTGTTGCAACTACCGTTGTGCTTTTGGCACTTTTGGTGGGGCACTTTGCCGATTTAAATATTGACGGATATGCAGGTGTACTTGTAGCCGCATTTGTAATTTGGGCTGGCTGGAATACCGCAAAGGACACCCTTGAGCCTCTTTTGGGGCAGGCTCCCGACCCTGTATTTGTAAAAAATATTGAAAATCAGATTTTGTCCCATAAGGCAATTATCGGTATTCACGATATGAATGTGCATGATTACGGTCCAGGCAGAGTATTTGTTTCTCTCCATGCGGAAATACCCTGTGATATGAATGTTATGGAGGCACATGATGTTATTGATAATGCCGAGGCTGAAATCCACTCCATGTTTAAGTGTGAAATAAGCATACATATGGATCCTATTGCAGTTAATGACGAAAAAACAAACCATCTTAAAAGTCTGGTTAAGGATATTATTTCAAGGCTTGATGAAAGGCTCAGTATACACGATTTCAGAATTACCGACGGACCGCTGCGGACAAATCTGATTTTTGATGTGGTAGTACCCTTTGATTTTAAGATGACGGACAGTCAGGTTATTGAACATATAGTATCAAGGCTTAGGGAAATTGATGAAAAGTATTATGCGGTTATACACGTTGATAAGGCAGTGATTTAAAACAAAGGAGCAGTGTACATCACTGCTCTTTTTATGTATAAAATCCGTATTATAGGTAAATAATACCCATACGGAGATGATGAATTATGAAAGCTTTTTTTAAGCTGCTTGGCGTGGCAGCAGCAGGTGTATCCATAACTCTATGCGGTCTTTTTTTGGGATATGGCATTTATAGCAGAGCACCAAAGGAAATACCAAGGGTATATGCACAGCCAGTCCCTGAGCCCGAAAAAACAGTAGGCGCACAGACAGTTGTAAAATACATTTACAGCTACAGTGATGACGGAGAACAGGTTTTTTATGAGGAAATGGCACCCGGTTATTTACAGGGGCTTAATATAGAGGGAGTAAAAAATGCCCTGAGGGATTATGAGGTGTGTGAGCTTACGGAAAGCCGCCTTGTTGTTAAAAAAAACATACAGGGCAGAAGCAATGCACATTATTCCATAGGTGAAAAAGACGGGTATGTGGCTGTATTTTTTGAAAACGGCATTTTAAAGGAAAAAACCGCTACACCCATTGAAGGGCTGGATCCTAAAATTAAAGCGGAAATTATAAAGGGTGTAACCGTGGACGGCAGCGAAGAGCTTGCAAGATGTCTGGAGGACATAGAAAGCTGAACACATATATATACCTTACTGACAAAAACAGACCCGACAGGTTTACTCCCGTCAGGTCTGTTTCATATTTCACAGCTTACTGCATTTTAAAGGTAACGATTGCACCTCTGATATTGTCATTTAGCAATGATACAAATTCCTCCGCCTTATCCTCAGCAACAAAGTTATTGTAATGATACGGTACGGCAACCTTAGGCTTAATTGCATTTGCCGCCGCTGCTGCCTCTCCTGCGTCCATATTATACTTTCCGTCTATCGGCAAAAAGGCAACATCTATCGGCACGGTTATGTTTTTCATTTCCTCAATAAAATCGCTGTCGCCTGCTGAATAATAGGTAAAGCCGTTAATGTTAATAACATAACCTACCCAATTAAACTCCTGCCTGTGATTTTGTCTGTCCGCAGCAGTATTATAAGCGGCAACAGTACTAAAACTTATACCCTCCCCATCATAATCCTTACCCGGCACAACTCCGATAACATTTGTAAGTCCGTCTGCCTTTGCCTGTTCAACACCATCCTCAGTAATATAAATTACGGTTGAGGGCTTCATAACACGTCTTATGGTATCAATTTCATAATGGTCGTTATGGGTATGAGTTATAAAAATAATATCTGCATCATGAGGCTCTCCCAGTACCCGTCTTGGGTCAACATATATGGTCTTTTCTCCCGTTATTCTGACAGTGGATTGATCAAACACCTGCACATTTTCAAAATAAGGCTTAATATCCTCTTCCATAACAATGGCGTCAGTCCTTATACTTACATTTTGTGCACTTATATCATATTTAACGGAAGCTCCAAACGCCTCGCACATATAACGCAGCGGCAGATATACTCTGCCGTTTTCAAATTCCGCAAGGCAATCCATTTTTCTGCCTCCAAGCCCATCCATTAAATAAAACTCATTATCCTTTTCAATGCACAGCATATGACCGTTTTTACTGATTTCAACACTGTTACCATTAACTTCAATCTGTGCACCAAAGCTTTTTTCAACAAAATCAGAGCTGACCAAAAGCCTGTTATGCTCCCCATTCCACTTAACTGCATACCTACTGTCCGTTCCGTCGGTTTTAAGCACTATATTACTCCCCTTATCCGCTGCCGAAAGCGGAAAGGAGTTCAGTACCGTACAAATACCTAAAACCGAAGCTGCCAAAATCCATCTTTTCATAAAAATACCTCCGTTTTTATTATGTAATATTGACTATATATCAAGTTTACATCACAAAATCAAAGTATTCCTCTGAAAATACATTAAATTAATTGAAAAAACTTATATATTATGCTATGCTGTACAAAAGACGAAAGGAGCTGAACACCATGCCCATACCAATCCCGGCCGGACAGCAGATTACCGTACAAAAAAATCTTTATCCAAACAATTTTTGTATGCCCTCAATGGAGATTGCCGAAAACCACTATGATATAAACTATGTTGTTTCAGGTGACAGAAAAATGATTACGCCTCTTGAAAGCTACAGCTATCACGCAGGCAATATTTCAATTGGAGTACCCTATACCTATCATCGCACCATATCCGAAAGCGATACTCCTTACGAAAGATATTTAATTAAATTTACGCCCCAATTTATTGAGCCTTTTATACAATCCGCAGGCAAGGATGTATTTAATGAATTATTTGAGCAGAAGCTGTTTCATTTTTCCCCCAAAATGCAGCTTAAACTAAAGCATATGTTTTGTGAAATGCTGGAGGAATATAACAAAAATACACCCTACAGGGAATTTATACTCAGCGGAATGCTGTACAGGCTTTTAACCTCCATATATGAAAATAAGCTGAATGCAGGCGTCACAAGATATAAATCCCCTCTGACCGAACCTGTTCTTAATGCAATATATTACATAGAAAACAATTATGACAAAAATCTCACTCTTGCGCACCTGGCAGAAAAAGCACATTTTTCCTGCTCTCATTTTTCAAGATTATTTAGTAGCCAGCTTGGTACGTCCTTTACTGAATATATAAGCAATGTACGTATGGGACACGTTAAAAGACTGCTTTTGCAGACAAATAAATCTGTCATGGAAATTGCGCTTGAAACGGGATACTGTCACGGTGATTATCTATCCGCACAGTTTAAAAACAAAACAGGCATGACGCCACTGCAGTTCAGGCATAATGCAAAATAACAAACTGCCCGGTTATAACAACGGTATATTTTTAACCGTTTGTATAAAAACCTGCAACTCTCAAACAACCGGAGCTTAATATATCATTAACGGCTTTCCTCATTACAATGCTCTTTCAGCAGTCTGTCATATTCACCTGCATCAATAGGCAGACTTACAGCCTCTCCCTTCCATGCGGAATAGTAAGCTGCATTGGTAAGCATAAGTGCATTTACGGCATTTTCTCCCCTTGCAACAAGGCTGCGTCCGCTTATAACAGACTGGGCAAAATTTTCAAGCATTGGTATATACGACTCGTCAGTTTTATCAAAAACTATTTCCTCCTCCGTTACGGTCAGGTTTTCTCTTGAATTAACCGGTTCCTTTTTCATATACTCTGCCGAGTCGCCGTAGCGCCAGATATGCAGATTATCATCCTCCAGAAGCACCTTGCCCCTTGTTCCGATAACCTCAAGCCTTTCCTGCCATACGGCTTCACCTGTTGTCAGCATAAACACTGCTGTAAGTTTATTGCTGTAACGCATCTGTATTGTTGCCTCATCATCAACAGCAAAGCTGTTATACTTTCCAAAGGGTATATCAGCATACAGCATTTCAGGCATACCAAAAAGCCATTGCCATATATCCAGTATATGCTGTCCCTGATTAATCAGCGCTCCGCCGCCCTCGCCGCTCCAGCTGCTGCGCCAGCTCCCCGATTTATGGTAATGCTCCGTTCTGAAATATCTTGAATTTATAAGCATAATACGGCTCAGTCTGCCAAGCTCTCCACTGTCAATTATCTCCTTAAGCTTAATATACTTTGGGTAAAGCCTCTGATGAAACATTACACCGTAAACCCTGTCTGCCTCCTTTGCCGCCCTGCTCATATTCATTGCCTGACCTATGGATATGCCTGCAGGCTTATCACACATAACGTGCTTGCCAAGGGCAAAGGCACTGCAGGCAAGTTCAGGGTGAGTTTTATGAGGTGTAGCAATTATTACCACATCATAGCCCTCGGGCTCCGCAAACAAAGCATCACTGCTTTCGTATACAGTCACACTGCCCTTAAGAGTCTTTGCCCATTCTCTCGCCTCTGCACTTCTGCATACTGCTGCCGTAAGCTCTAAGTGCGGCACCTTTCCGTCGCATATCATGCGGGCATATTTTTTACCCATTACACCAACGCCGATTAAGGCTGCACGTAACTTTTCCATATTGCTATGCCTCCTTATGATGACAGCCGCAGTCACAGCCCTCATTATGTTCATATTCTTCGGTTTTATTGTATATTTTCTCTGCCTTTTCAATATACATAAGCATTTCCTTGGTACAATCCATATTTTTATAAAGCATTGAAAGGTTTTCATATATATCCGCAAGCTGCGGACTGTACTCGCCGCAATCACGCATTACCCGTTCAGCCAGTTCCGAATAAATTCCTATTGCACGGATATAATATTCCTCCTCCTGCCAGTCATCGTCCATAAGCCTGTAAACGGAACCCATATTACTGTAAATACGTGCCGTTTGAGTACTTTCCTCACCGTAAAAGCCTTGGGATATTTCAAGAGCCATACTGTAATAATACAAAGACAGAGCAAAATGCTTATCCGAGGTTATATATCTTTCCTCACCCAGCTGTGTACTGCCTGCTCTCTGATAAGCACTTAACGAATATGCCAGACCTGCAAGCCCGTATGCCTCCATTAGCTCCTCAGCCTTATCGCCGTATATCTCCTCTTTAATCCGTAAAGCCTCCGCAGCATATTCCGATGCCTTATCAAATTTTGCCTCTCTTAAGTATGCATTGCATTTATTTGCAAGGCCTACTGCTTTTTTCAGTTTTTCCGAATTGTCCTCCATATAATAAGCCCCCAGCTTTCCAAAAAATAATCAGTGTTTGTATATTCCGAATTTATGATTTAATTATAAGCTACACAAAAACAATAATCAACAAAAAAAGAAAGTTATACAATTAACGGCAGTCTCCTTTCATCATGTCTAAAAATAGACACTTTTTCAGTAAATACTCATATTTATTGCAGATTGGGCACAGCATATCCTATACTATAGGCTTACATCAACCATTTTTTATTGTAATTTACGTGTATGTTTTACATATTTAAAAATTTAACTTCATATTCTGCAGATATTGTTTTTGAGAATTCCTCAATTACCCTTAGGGACAGTTCTATTAAATCCTGTGCCTCAATATACCCCCCTGTTGCTATTATATCGTCGGCAGTGTTCAATAGGGTTTTAACCGTACGTGTTGTAAGATTTATTTGGTCTATTAGATCCATTAATTGAGATTTATCCATGTGTATTCCTCCATTATGCTATGATTTTTGACACACAACCAATATTTTGTTATAATTATTAATTATTGATAGAACGCCAATCATCACTTAAATAATTAAGTTACCCATATAATAACTTAAATTTTAAAGTTTGTAAAGATAAATTCACTTAATTTTTTAAGTTTGTCGCAAACAAACAAAAACAATCAACTTAAACTTTTAAGTATATGTTAAATTTTAACAAAAAGGAGATACATATGTTTTACGAGAGATTAAACAGCTTATGTAAGAGCAGAAATACAACAATAACCGGATTATTAAAAAAATTGGGGCTTAACACAGGCTTAACAGGGTATTGGAAAAGAAATAAAATACCAAGCGGAGAGGTACTGATAAAAATAGCTAATGAGTTAAATGTATCAATAGATTATCTTGTGTGCAGAACAGACAACCCCGAAATTAATAAATAATTATATGTGAAATGTATTTCACATTATAAGCCCGCTGTAGATTTAATTTTTTGACAACATAAAAAGAGATTGCCATTAATCGTGGTAATCTCTTTTGTGTTATTAATCAGTATTTCCCTTATTAACTCTCTTATAAATTCTGTTAAACAGCAGCAGGGCTATAACAGCAGAAATAAGCTCCGCTATAGGGAAGGTAGTCCACACTGTCCATGTGAAGGCAGGGTTTGCCTTTGCCATTGACGCAAACAGCCACGCAAGAGGGAATATGAATATAAGCTGTCTGCAAAGGGAAACAATAAGTGACTCCAAACCACCGTCAAGTGCCTGAAATACACCCTGAAAGGCAATATTGGCGCCCGCAAAAATAAAGCTTATTGATACAATTCTCATCGCTGATATGCAAAGCCTCCGTGTTTCTCCTGACAAACCAAAAACACCTGAAAAAGGCAAAGCAAAAATTTCAATTGCCGCAAGCCCAATTAACATAATAATCAGTGTAAAAATCATACCGTATTTGATACCGTCCCTGATGCGCTCCTTACTGCCCATACCATGGCTGTAGGATACAATAGGCGTAATGGCATCACGCAGACCAAATGCCGCAAACAGAATAAATTGCTGAATTTTGTAGTAAAGACCATATGCCGTTACCATTGCCTCGCTTACTCCGCCAAGGATAATGTTAAGACCATAGGTCATAAGCGACATAAGCGCCTGTGCGATAATTGCAGGCAAACCTATTGCATATATTGCCTTAATTACGGAGGCAGACGGCTTCATATAACGCAGCTCATTTGAAATAGCTCTGTTAACCCTAAGATGAAATGCAAGCGCAACAGCAAAGGAAACAACCTGACCTATAACCGTAGCATAGGCTGCACCTCTGACGCCAAATTCAGGACAGCCTGCAAGACCGTAAATCATAACAGGGTCAAGTATAATATTTACCACAGCACCCGAAATCTGTGCTATAGTGGAATACAGAGAGTGTCCCGTTGCCTGTAAAAGCTTTTCATAAATCGAAAAAAACACAATACCAAAGGATACCACACAGCATATACGCAGGTAATCCACTGCCATATCTGAAATAAGAGCGTTACCTGTCTGTGTGGAAATATAAGGCTTTACACCAAACAGACCAAACAGCGCAAATACAATATAAATAATTACTGCCATAAAAAGAGCATTGCCCGCTGCTCTGCTTGCTCTTTCCTTATCTCCCTGTCCCAGGGATTTTGACAGCAGGGCATTTACACCTACGCCCGTACCTATACCTATTGCCACCATAAGCATCTGAAAAGGAAAAGCAAGGGTAAGGGCATTTAATGCCGCCTCACCGTTTTCCTTCATATTGGCAACAAAGGCACTGTCAACAATATTATATACTGCCTGTAAAACCATTGACAGTATTATGGGAATACCCATGGAAAGCATAAGCTTTTTAACGGGCATTGAAGCCATTTTATCCATTTTATCAATCTTTTCCATTTTTATTTACTCCTTGTCAAAATATTCGTACTCAGTCTATAACCAACCAATACCGTCGGTATCTACGTTCAGGAAGAGCTTATACTCCTACTGAATGTATGAGTAAGTACACTCCGCTTTAAAAGCGAGGGACTTACTCTGTCGGTTAAAATAAATCTGCTAAAATTTCAACGCATTTTTCAATACCCAAAACTCCGCTGTTCATGGTAATATGATAGTTTTCCACAGCACCCCATTTTTTGTCGGTGTAAAACTGGTAATATGCCGTACGTCTGTCATCCTTGTCCTTAAGACGCTTTTCAGGTGAATCCGTGCGTTCGCCGTACTGCTGCACAATTCGCTCCGCCCGCTTATCCATATCCGCATGAATAAATACTGTAAGACAATCAGCCATATCCTTAAGTATATAATCCGCACATCTGCCTACAATAACGCATGGTCCCTTTTCAGCCAGCTCCAAAATGACCTTTCTCTGTATCGCCCACAGATAATCCTGATTTGAATTGCCATTCATATCACGATCGGAAATGACTCTCACAAACCAGCTACCATGAGAGGCATACTCTCCCTTCTCTTCAATATAATCCTTTGCAAAGCCGCTTTCCTCCGCTATTTTTTCAATAAGCTCATGATCATAGCAGGGGATCCCCAGCCTTTGTGCAGTCAGCCTGCCTATGGTTCTTCCGCCGCTGCCAAACTCACGGCTGACAGTAATAATTCTGTTACGCATTTTGTGTCCTCCTTTAATATACAAAGTTGTATTTTTTAATTATAGGCAAAAAAATAAACAGCATGTGGCAGTCAACTGGATTTACGCAGTTACGCCACACGCTGTTTTTATTATTATATCAGTTTTTTACAACTCCGTCAAAGGATTTTTTGCAAAAAATTTGCTTCTACAGCTTTATAATTTTTTCTGTTTCCAAAAGCTAAATTATACAGATTTATAATAATTAAAGCCAGACCTACACCGTTTTTAATGTAAATTAATTGTAAATTTAACTGAAATCTTGTAGAAAATAGCATTAAAATATGCTAA
>CALIRN010000093.1 GCA_938042265.1 uncultured Eubacteriaceae bacterium | reverse complement strand
TTAATAATATTCCACTTGATAAATGTGCAGATAAGGGTATTGTTGTATTTAATACTCCGGGTGCAAATGCAAATGCCGTTAAGGAGCTTGTGCTTGCAGGTCTTTTAATTTCCTCACGCAAGATTGTTGAGGCTGACCGCTGGGTACAGACAATGAAGGGCATTGAGGATGTTTCAAAGGCTGTTGAAAAGGGCAAAAGCACCTATGCAGGACCTGAAATTATCGGTAAGACTTTGGGTATTATAGGTCTTGGCGCTATCGGTGCCCTTGTTGCTGATGCGGCACTTGCTTTGGGTATGACGGTATACGGCTACGACCCATTCCTTTCGGTAAAGGGAGCTCTTGCGCTTAACAGCAGGGTTAAGGTTGTTGAGAACCTTGACGATATATTTGCAGTAAGTGATTATATTACAATACACGTACCTGCAACGCCTGATACAAAGAATACCTTCTGTAAGGAGAATATTGCCAAATGTAAGGACGGGGTAAGAATTCTTAACTTTGCAAGAGGTGAGCTTACAAACTCTGCGGATATGGCAGAGGCTGTACAGAGCGGTAAGGTTGCAAAGTATATAAGTGACTTTGCGGATGATTACCTCCTTGGCGTTGAAAATATTATCTGCTTACCTCACCTTGGCGCTTCAACTCCTGAGGCAGAGGACAACTGTGCAGCTATGGCAGCAAGGGAAATGACAGACTATATTGAAAACGGTATTATCGTAAATTCTGTAAACTATCCAAGGCTTACTATGGGCAGAGCAGCAGGTAAGGCAAGGGTATGCGTGCTTTATAAGGCTGACAGTGACGCTGCAGCGAAGGCTGCTGCGGTATTCGGCTCAAGAGCGGTACAGAGTGCAAGCGCCGTAAGGGGCAATTACGGTTATGCTATTATCGACGCTGATGCAACAGAGACTGATAAGGCTGCTGTTGAGGCTGTTGAGGGTGTAATTAAGGTAAGGCTTATCTGATAAGTTAATATAAGGAGACAACGGGCTGCTGTATTTTACCTTTGAATTAATCAGTATTTACTAAAGGGGTATGGCAGCCCTGTTTTATGTTGATATATGTAAAGGTATACGTTATAACTGTAGGGGGAAATATATGTATTGGTTTATCGGAGGAATTATTGCATTGGCTCTTGGTGTGTATTATAAAAGCTTTGAAGGGAAATTTGGCAAAAAACGGGTAGTTGATGGAGAAATTACAAGGATTGTTACGGAAAGTCAAACCGTCTGGGTAAAATATCAGTATTCTTATGAACAACAGCCTGTTGAGGCAGCATTTACGGATGAGGAGGCTGATTTTTCAAAACTGGAGGCAGGGACAAGGGTGCTTGTTTGCATTGATTGTCTGCAGCCTGAAAAACCTGTTATAGCCCTGTATAATATCTCGGGAAAAAATAGAA
>CALIRN010000092.1 GCA_938042265.1 uncultured Eubacteriaceae bacterium | reverse complement strand
AAGCGAGGTATTTGGCAGCCTTGACATAAATATTGAAACCGGAATACGTACACAAAAAGCAGAGCTTATGCCCTGTATCATAACAGGCAGACTTCTGCCGCAGCCGTTAAGGTAACCAACGGCACTGAAAAGGGCACAGGTAAGTATACATTCAGCCGAAAAGCCCTTTAAATAATCGGCACTCTGTATAATAACCTGGGTATCATTTGTAAATAATGAGGACAGCAGTCCGCCGCCAAAAAATCCTATACAGAAAATTACAATGCCCACGGAACAGCCTGCGGCAATAGCCGTATAAAAGCCACGCTTAGCTCTGTCTGCTTTGCCTGCACCTATATTTTGTGCAACAAATGCGGATACACTCTGCATAACCGATGAAGGCACTAACATAATAAAGGTTACTATTTTCTGTGCAACACCATAGCCTGCCGAGGGCATAAGTCCCATATTGTTTACAATGGAATTAATTATAAGAAAGGAAATCTGCACCATAGCCTCCTGTATGGCAATAGGCATCCCTACCTTTAAAATGAGCTTTAATTCTAACGACTTTATTTTACATTGCTTTAAATTAAAATTGATTGGGAGCTTATGATAACGCAGCACAATAACCGACGCTATTACGGATACAAGCTGTGCAAGCACCGTTGCCATCGCTGCACCCGCAACGTCAAGCCTCATAACGCCTACAAATATAAGATCACCTACAATATTTACAACACAAGCTATACTTACAAAAATAAACGGCAAATTTGCGTTGCCTATGCCTCTTAAAACACTGCTTATAACATTATATGCAATAATTATCAGAATACCGCCCGAACAGATACGTATGTAGGTAACAGCCTTATCGGCAGAGGCTTCAGGCACTTTTAAAATATTTACTATGTCTACAGCAAAAAGCTCAAGCAACACGGTCAGCACAACACCAAGCACTGTAAACAAAATTATTGTGGTACCTGCAGCGTCCCCTGCTCCATCGGGATTTTTCTCTCCTATATGATGACCGATAATAACCGTTGAGCCCATAGCAAGGCTTGTTATGATTAGAGTTATCATCTGCATAAAGGTACTGCCTGTTCCTACAGCGGATATACCCGAAGCATCCCCAAACCTGCCTACTACCAACAGATCCACCGCACCATAGGCAGCCTGTAAAACCAAGGCTCCCAGTACAGGCAGCGCAAAACGTATTAACGAGCCAAAAATTGAGCCTTCCAAAAACAAATTTTTATTTTCCAAACAAATCTTTCCCTTCCACAGCCAAAGCTGTTCTTTTAAGTTAGTTTACAATAATTTTGTATTAAAGTCAATTATGGTCATTTTTGTCAAGTAAAATCTTTTCTTCAAAGCGCATATTATGCTTTAAAGATATAAAAAAGCCTAAAAACCCTTTCTGCCCGTCAAAAATACTGGACATTTGCCGCCGAAAATATTATAATAAATATTCGATAATAATTTTGAATATTGGGGGAATTATTTTGCAAAGGAGCAAATTAATTACTGCTACATACGCCGTTATAAGTGCATTACTATGTATCGGCATAATGTTTTTTTTAAACAATGCAAGCTACAATGCCCTTGCACAGGGTACACGTACAGAGCAGACAGAGGAGCTTTCTCCTGTACAGCAGGCGCTTTTAAGACATATAAATAATCTTGAAAATCCCGAATACAGACATTCACTTATTTTTAAACGTATCGAAAAGCTTTTAGAGGAAAATTATATTCAGGAAAATTTACAGTTTGCAGATACAACCTTTATTCCTGAGGCCGGCAGAGCCTACACACCAAAAGACATTGTTGTAACTGACGGCTCTCTTATATTGAAAAAATATGCCAATATCCCTGAGGATACTCCTTCCGAAAGACTGATGGTGCTGAATACAGGTGCCTGCCTTATAGATTCGGTACCTTATTTCTGGGGCGGAAAAGCATCCAATAAAGGCTGGAATGAACATTGGGGACAGGATGTTGTTGTATCGGGAGGCAGCTTTATTGCACAAGTTGCGGCAGAAGGCTCTCAAGAGCTTAGATATGCAGATGCGGAGGGCACACAGGTACTTATACCTTACGGTCTTGACTGCTCAGGCTTTGTTGACTGGGCATACTGGACGGCTCTCAACTATCGCATAGGCTCCAATACAAGGGAGCAGTTTGCTAACTCAAACCCTATTACTGAGGATGAGCTTTTGCCCGGTGACTTAGGCTTCCTTTGTTCACCAAATGACCCTGCCGTAAACCATGTAGGTATGTATGTGGGTAAAAACAGTCATGGGCAGATGATGTGGCTGCACTGCAGCTCAAATAAGGGTGTTACAATAAGCGCCGTAAACTTTGTCTACTACCGCAGACCAAATATTGATATTTACTATAAGGACACCTGAGCCAAAGGGTTTGGGTGTTTTATTCTGTAAAAAATTAATGG
>CALIRN010000091.1 GCA_938042265.1 uncultured Eubacteriaceae bacterium | reverse complement strand
CAATCTTGATTTTAGTAAATATATATCTCTGTTGCGTGAGCATGGTTATGACCCATTATCCGAAGATAATATTGCCTGAATATTACATAAATATGAAAGGGGCAGTTTAATACCTGTCCCTTTCAACTACAGTATTATTAGTCACATTAATAATTAAATGTTCTAAATACTTAACACACCTAATACTATGAAATAGCAAACCAATATTCAAAATAAATCCGCTAACACTTTTTCTAATTTTTTCGTCTACTTTATTGACTATAATTTAATAACAACGGATGTCACAACCGAAACCACAACAAATATTGTTTACTCAAATAACATATATGTAAACGGGAGTAAAGAGAATTCACCAAAAGAGCTAATTCAAACTGTATAAAAAAACATACTTAACAAACAAAAGCCTACCACAGAAGAAATTTTATCACCTTTAAATTATAACAATACGTAAGAATAGCCTATATTGACAAATAAATTCATCAACACAGGCTATATGCATTTGCAAATTAGATTTTAAAAATAACCTTTCCCTTAATATCCTCATACCTTATACAGCCTTCCTGCCTGCTGTCAAGGCTGACACCTCTGTTATCACCCATAACAAAGTAATCATTTTCCCCCATGGTACAGGACATATCACCGCCTGTATATGTATCTGATGTCAGATACGGCTCAACAAGGAGAATATCGTTTATATATACCAGTCCGTCTTCTATTTTCAGCCTGTCTCCCGGGAGAGCTATAACCCTTTTTATTACACGCATACCACCCAGCTCACATACCACAGCATCACCCCGAGATATATTTCCCGACCAGGCAGAAATATGTGAAATAAACACTCTATCCCCCGTGAAATAGCTTTCCTCCATAGAACTACCCTCTACCTTATAGGGAAATGCAAAAATATATGACAACAGAATTATTGCCATAACCTCTGCAAAAAGTGTTAAATATCCTTTTATCCTTTTACTCATTGTTGGCAGCTCCTGTACTGCTTTCACCTGCATAAGGCGTAACTACAGGTGTAAGTGTTGCCTGACACTTAACCGTATCACCCTCATTGGCAATATTTACATCTCTGCTTTCGGTAATATAGCCGTCCATTTTAATTTCAACTTTATGGCTGCCTAAAAGTACCTGCTTATTCTGCGGTGACTGACCTGCAAATGTACCGTCAATGTAAACCTTGGCGCCGCCGGGGTTTGTAGTAACATTGATTGTACCCATCTTTTCCCTCTCCTTAAGTATTGCAGAGAAAGTATTAACATCCTCATTAATGGTTACGGTGCCTGTATAGTCCTCATAGTCAGGCTTGCTTATCTTAACGGAATACTTGCCGTAGTTAAGGAGAATAGGCTCACCGTCATTATAGCTTGTTCCGTCAATGGTTATTATATAGTCGCTTACATTTGCGGTAACATTAAGCAGACCACTCTTTATCTGTATTACCGATAAATCAACCGTTGCCACCTGGCTTGGTCTTACCATAACCTCGGTTGAATAAGGCTCACAGTTGCTTCCTGCTACCTCTATGGTATATCTGCCCTCCGTAAGGTTCATGCTCCTTGCGTTTTTCAGAGAAATTTCATTGCCGTTAAGCTTTATAACACCGTCCTGTATCTGTTCGCCGTTATGTATTTCAAGGGAGCCATGACTCTTTTCAATAGTAACGGAATATGCCTTGTTAACCGTACCGTTATCATAGCCCCGTACCGTTACATAATCCAGCTTATCAATTTTACTAAGTTCGGTATAAACATCCTTATAGCGTACGGTGGTTATACCGTCGGTATATTTAAAGGATTTATCCTTA
>CALIRN010000090.1 GCA_938042265.1 uncultured Eubacteriaceae bacterium | reverse complement strand
AATTGCATGTACATCAGTAAGAGGCGACGCCTTTTTTGATGTATATGCCTCAACGGCATGAGTAAAAGCATCCATACCTGTTGCCGCAGTTATTGACTTAGGTGCGCTTAATGTAAAGGCAGGATCAACAATGGCAATATCAGGAAGAATATTACCTTTAAGCAGCATTTTTATGTCCTTTTTTGTATCTGTAATAACTGTAAACTTAGTCGTTTCGGAGCCTGTGCCCGCAGTGGTGGGGACAGCTACAATGGGAGGGTATTTGCCCTCAAGCACTTTGCCGTTATAATCAGCAATCTCCCCCTTTTCAACCGTCATTGCAAGTATAGCCTTAACGCTGTCCAAAGGACTGCCGCCGCCTATACCTATTCCAAAGTCACAGCCGTTATCCATGTAAGCCTTTACCCCCGCCTCAATCATTGTATCTGTAGGCTCACCTGTAATGTCATTGAAAACAGTCCACTTAACGCCAATTTCGTCAAGAAGAGCTGTAAGCTTATCTACAAGACCTGATTTTGTAACCACCTTGCCTGTTACAATAAGCGCATGAGATCCTAAAGCAGCAAGAGCCGACTTGGACTGCAGCAGCGCACCTTCTCCCATAAATATTTTACTTGGAACTGTAAATTCAAAAGCCATTTTTTACCACACTTTCTATTATTATAAGCTAGGGAATGGTATGAGCCGTTCCCCTGTTAAATATTTAGTAAATGATATTGTCGCTACGTACTTATAACCAACCAATACCTCAGGTATAGATTTCAGCAGGAGCTTGTACTCCTACTGAAGATATGCATAAGTACCCGATGCTTTAAAAGCGTGGGACTCACCATTTTGGTTAAATAAATTCCTTATCAATAATAGCAAGTACCTCGTCAACCTTTTTCATTTCCTCAATAAGCTGCTCCTCTGTAATGATAAGAGGAGGACAAACAAAGAACATATTCTCATGTGAATAGGTCATAAAGCCTCTTTCTGCAAGCAATTTAATAATCTTTGGCATAATACCCTCAGGGTCCTTGCCGAAAGGTACAAGAGGCTCCTTGGTTTCCTTGGAACGTACAAGCTCAATAGCTGCAAACAGACCAATGTATCTTACATCACCTACACAGTTAAAACTAGCCTTTTCCTCCTCAAGCCTTTCACCAAGCACCTTGCCCACCCTGTTTACATTGTCAAGAATATTATTGTCAAGGTAATAATTTACACAAGCAACACCTGCTGCACAAGCCAGTGGATGAGCACTATATGTAAGACCGCAGGAAAGTACGTGGTCATCAAAGTAAGCTGCAATATCCTTGCTTACAACACATCCGCCAAGCTGAACATAGCCACAGGTAACCCCCTTTGCAAAAGTAACAATATCAGGCTGAACATCAAAGTTTTCAAAAGCAAACATTTTGCCTGTTCTGCCCCAACCTGCCATAACCTCGTCACAAATCATAAGGATACCGAATTCATCACAAATCTTTCTGACCCCTGGAAGATAACCCTTAGGAGGAATAATAACGCCGTTTGAGCCTGTGATTGTTTCCATTACAATTGCCGCAATGTTGTCTGGATTTTCGTAAATAATCTGCTCTCTCAGCTTTGTTAAGTAGTACTTTGTGGCAGCCTCCTCACTTTCAAACTCAACAGCCTCACGGTAAACATAAGGCGTACTAAACTTGATAAAGCCCGGAACACCCGGTTCAAGAGGAAAACGTCTTGGCTCGCCTGTAAGGTTGCCTGCTCCGAAGGATGAACCGTGGTAGCTTCTGTAGCGTGAAAAAATCTTCTGTCTGCCTGTATACATTTTAGCTATCTTAATTGCGTTTTCATTTGCATCCGCGCCTGCATTGGTAAAAAACACCTTACCCATATTATCAGGCATAAGGCTGACAACGAGTTCTGCAAGCTTTGCTCTTGACTCCGCAGCCAAAGAGGGTCCCACAAAGCAGAACTTATCAACCTGTTCCTTGATTGCATCATTGATAGCTCTGTTACCGTAGCCTAAGTTAAGGTTTACAAGCTGTGATGACATATCCGAATATTTCTTTCCGTTATAATCCCAATAATAAATACCCTCTGCCTTTTCTACGGGAGTGGGGTTTATATTTGCCTGAGCGCTCCACGACTGGAGATTGTATTTTTTTTGAGTTGCTGTAATTTCTGCACCTGTCATTGACATAATAATCACCATTTTAACCTTTCAAAAAATATTTTTTATTTTTAACAAATGTGCATTTGCATATTTGCTTTTCTTTGTAAATTAATAATAACTCTGTTTATAAGGCATTTCAACCAACATTTGAACACATTTAAGTCCATTGCTTGTGCAAACGCACATTACAAAAGGTCGCGAACAGCAAAACCTATCATACAGCGCACCTTGGTATCAAGGTCAAACATATTCATACCTGTTATTGCATCAATTTTTTTTAAATAGTTAACTACTGTGTTTCTATGGATAAACTCCTTTTCCGATACAAGCTGGGGACTTGCATTATTATTCAGATAAGTTTTAAGAAAGCCCATATAATTGCTGCCATGCTCCCTGTCATAATCTTCAAGTCTGCCTAAAACCTGATTATAATAATCCCTCAAAACGGATT
Source organism: uncultured Eubacteriaceae bacterium (assembly GCA_938042265.1). Classification (GTDB taxonomy): domain Bacteria; phylum Bacillota; class Clostridia; order Lachnospirales; family CAG-274; genus CALWRD01. Next base: position 3,169 of record CALIRN010000090.1, on the reverse strand, counting down.
TGTCGCTTACAGCTATAAGTAGCTTGTAAATGTCAAGGTCATCATAGCTCATATATACAGCATTTCTCTTTGCTGCCATACGATAAGCAGCCGCTGCATGCTCAAGGCCCTTGGTCTGGCAGTCTAAGCCAAAGATATGCTCGCTTATACCTATACATACCCTGTTTTCTGCCTCACTGCCTCTTAAAAGCCGTTTAAAGACCGTAATAAAGCTCTGTAAATCCGCATTGGTATATTCATACATCAATATTATGATACATTGATTATACTCAAAGGCACAATACAAATCTCTGACAGATTTTGCTGCCCGCTCTGCAAAGGACTTTACCTTTTCCGTAATACGCTCACCCTGATTTTTAAACCCTATACAGGCAATACATGAAAGGCTTTCATTATTATAACCATTGCTTTCCATAGTCATAAGATTACTGTTTTTATCACCCTTGTGGAATATAAGATTTTTAAAAGCTGCCGAAACATCAGTTTCATTATTAATGCTCTGACTGATAATAGTACAAAAATCTCTTGTTACATCAACCATTCTTGTTTTCCATGGCAGCGTAAACAGCGGAAAACCAATTTCATTACAGTAGTCTATTACCTCCTGGTCTATTTCCGGTATATACGGACCTATATTGACCACAAGGGCACTGGCATTTGCCTTATAAATCTGCTTAATAAAATCCAAAAGCCATCTGCCCGTATTATTCATAACACCAGTGGTAAATACAAGCTCACCACCCCGCAAAAAGGATGCGGCATTTCCGCCCTCCAAAATATGCACCCAATGTACAAGGCTGTTTAAACCTTGGTTGCCTGCCACAGACCTCAAGGCATATTCACTTTTACATTCTTTAAGCAGTTGATTAACTGTAACCGACACGTTATCACCTTCTTACGGAAAAAGCTGAGTCAAAAGGATATTCGTACCATGCTTACGCTGCGTACTTAAAATTTTTGCCTAAGGCAAAACAGGCTTCGCCTGCCAGATTTATTTCCGATTCTCCCATAATCTACCGACACTTTCATTATCGGTATTCTATATGCGCCTGTACCCCAACGAATATATATCAAGTACCCTCCGTATAAAGAGTCAGGGACATACTATGTCGGTAAAAAATCAGCTTCTCTTAAAATTTATTCAATGTTAAATCTTGTTTTAACTGCGTCAATCAAAAGTCTAACACTCTTATCCTCACCAAAAGCGCTTACATCAACAGAGAGATTTTTTCCTGAACGGTCACCTCTGTTTCTGCCCGTAACGTACTTATAATAGTTATGGCGCTGTCTGTCAATTTTCTTAATCATCGCTTCGGCACTTCTTCTGTCCATTTCGTAAACCTGTGAAATATGCTTTATCTTAGCCTCAAGCGGTGCATAAAGGAAAATATGCAGACAATTTGGAAACTCTCTTAATATATAATCCGAGCAGCGGCCAAAAAGCACGCAATCCTCCTTGTTGGCAGCGTCTCTTATAACCTGCGCCTGTGCATCAATAGCCTTCTCGGAATAAAAGGAGGTAGACGAGCCATAAACAAAGCTTGTAAAAAACTTGTTTTTATTGGCAATCATTTCATCCTGTGCAGCTATTATCTCCCTGCCAATGCCTATTTTCTGTGCCGTAAGGTCAATAAGCTCCTTATCATAAAAGGTAAAACCCAACTCATTTGCAAGCCTTTGGGCAATTCCTCTTGCATTACAGCCAAACTCACGACTTATTGTAACAATTTTATACATAATATAAATCCCCTTTCATTTTGCTAGAAATATTTATCTGTATTTTTTATTAAATTTCTTTTCAAGCAGCTTAACAAGCCATGATAAAGGTATACAAATTATAAGATAAATAACTGCAAGTATTGTATAAGACTCAATAGTAAGGAAGGTTTGCGATGTATACGCCTTTGTTACAAGCAGAAGCTCGGGGGCAGTAATGTATGCCATGAGCGAGGTATCCTTAACAAGCATTACCAGGTAGTTGCCGAATACAGGGATTGAATTGCGGAAAGCCTGTGGAATAACAATCCTGAACATTGCCTGTCTTGGCGACATGGCAAGTGCAAGAGCCGCCTCTGTCTGTCCGCTGTCAATAGCAAGGATAGCTGAACGTATTACTTCTGAAATGTAGGTACCGTAGTTAATACCTATACCAATGATACCCGCCGCAACAGCGGGCATATTGCACTTGTAATTATCTATACCGATAAGATAAGCACCCACCTCAATAAAAAGCGGTACAACGTAATATATGTAAACCAACTGCACAAGCAGAGGTGTACCTCTTATAATTTCCTGAAATACAACAATAATATTTTGCAGCCATTTATGCTTTGACAGCCTGCCAAGGGCAAGTACAAAGCCTATAACAAGGGCAAGCATAAAACCTATGATTGTAGTTAATACAACTATGCCCAGCGACTGTTGAATAAGCTTTGGAATAAGCTCGGATATTGCTTTGCCGAAGTTTAAATTCTGAATTACTCTCATAAAGGGGCACCTCCTTAGTTATTAAGAATTCTCTTAAGAAATTCCCTTGTTCTGTCATGTTCGGGGTTAGTAAACATCTCCTCAGGGGACTTATCCTCCAATACAACACCGCCCTCCATGAATATAACTCTGTCGGCAACCTCTCTTGCAAAACCCATTTCGTGAGTAACAACAGCCATGGTCATGCCTTCTCGCGCAAGATCCTTCATTACGTTAAGCACATCGCCTACAAGCTCCGGGTCAAGCGCCGATGTAGGCTCATCAAAAAGCATCATCTCCGGCCCCATAGCAAGAGCTCTTGCTATGGCAACCCTCTGTTGCTGACCACCTGAAAGAGTATCGGGATATACGTTTGCTTTATCAGCAAGACCTACCTTATCAAGCAAAATCATCGCCTTTTCTTTCATTTCGCTCTCTTTCTTCTTAAGAATATGCACAGGTGAATACATTACATTGTTAAGCACAGTCATAAAAGGAAACAGATTAAATCTCTGAAAGCACATACCAACGTGCTTTCTGTAATCTATAATGTTGAACTTAGGGGCAAGTATATTTTGACCATTGAATATAATTTCACCGCCCGTGGGCTGCTCCAAAAGGTTAAGACATCTCAAAAAGGTACTTTTACCTGAGCCTGAGGGGCCGATAAGCACAAGCACCTCACCCTCCTCAATCTTCATAT
>CALIRN010000089.1 GCA_938042265.1 uncultured Eubacteriaceae bacterium | reverse complement strand
GTGCAGGCACATGGCCTTGACGATGCCGGGTTTGCCGATGTCGAGGTTCGAATAATCGTGCTCGGAGAGGATGGCGCCCTGCGCGCGCAGCGCTTCTATTTCAGAAAGCAGCTCCTCCGAGGGCTTTTCACCTCTTATTTCACAGTAATAATTTCTGTTAATTGTATGTTCAACCCATACATTTGCACTCCCCCCAAGTACCTCATTGGCAGCTGCAAACATAAGCAGAGATACGCTGCGCTGATAAGCGGCAAAGCCATAGCCGCTTGTAATGTCATAAAACTCAACGGTGCAGTCAGAGCTGATTTTGGTATTAATATCCTTAATATCGTTATTAACACGTGCGGTAAGTATATCGCCCTTTAAATATTTATCAAAGTCCTTGCTTAAATCCCGCAGACTTGTCATTTCGTCAACCTCAACTTCTTTTGAAGCATTGGTTACAAACACCTTAAATTTGTCCATAAAAAACACCCCCAATATTAAACAATAGCTAATGTCTGTCCATCAACCTCCGACTCCATTACCTCTAAGCCACTGAATTCTTCTCTTAAATAGCTGCACAAAACAGGCACAACAATAACCTCCGTGAGATAATGTGTACCGTCAATTACACATAAACCCAGATCCATTGCCGTCTGTCCCTCATGATAGCCAAAATCTCCCGTAATGTAGGCATCGGCGCCCATCGCTTTTGCCTCACTCATAAATGATGCACCCTTACCCGTGCATATCCCCACTCTCTTGACAATTTTGGCTGTATCACCACATACAGAAAGCTTATGGGCACCCAAAACAGACTTAACTCTGTCAATAAGCTCACCAAAAGTAACTTCCCTTTCAAGGCTGCCAATACGTCCCATTGCACTGCCATCCTCATTAACATCGGCAAGCCCCTCAACCTCTCTTAACTCAAGGAGCTTTGCAAGGGTTCCATTTGTACCGCCCGCAGCCGAATCAAGGTTTGTATGAGCAGAAAAAACAGCAATATCATTTTTAATAAGTCTTATTATTCTTTTACCCAACGGAGATATATCACTGACATTTTTTATTGCCCTGAATATAAAAGGATGATGAGTAATTATCAAATCTGCTTTCCTATCTATTGCCTCATCAATAACCTTGTCGTTTATATCAAGAGCTATAAGGACCTTTGAAATATCTTTTTCCGACTCGCCTACCATAAGCCCCACATTATCCCAGTCCTCCGCAAGGCGGGCAGGCGCATATTTTTCCATTGCACAAAGTATATCACTGCATTTTACAGACATTTAAGAGCCTCCTTTTGTATATTGTTAAGCCATTTTAGCTGTGCTTTTCTTATTTCAATTTCCTCACTGTGCTTATCCTTAAGTGAGGCTAATACATTTTTTATTTTATTATTTTCAAAGGCAATATATTCTTTAAGTACAGGATTTTTTTTCGCCAGCAGCAGTCTGCCGAAATAATATTCCGCCTCGGTATACGGCGCCTCATCACCCTTTACTGCCGCCATTGCGGTATAAACCTTGCCGTCCTCCTTAATAATATTCTCATCTTCTATTCTGTAGCCCTTTGCATGAAGATGCTTTCTTACAGCATAAATATCTCTCTGCACCTGTAAAATAAGCCTTTGTGTGCTGCTGCCGCATTTGTGGGAATTAAGTACATTTATGGCAAGCATACCTCCCATGCCTGCAATAACAATGGTATCTGGTATTTCCTCCTGCCCCATTACCTTAAGACCGTTTCCGCACCTTACCTCTATGTAATTTTCAAGATGGTTTGCCCTTATATTTCTTTCAGCCTTATCGCAGGAGCCTCTGCTGATGTCAGCAGCAACAGCCTGCTTAATTATGCCATTTTTTATCAGATATATAGGCAGATAGGCATGGTCTGTGCCAATATCCGCCATTAAATCACAGGGCTTA
>CALIRN010000088.1 GCA_938042265.1 uncultured Eubacteriaceae bacterium | reverse complement strand
GAGGAAAGGCAACCGTATCAGACAGTACCGAGTGAAAGTAATTATCGCTTTTTTCGGCAGTTTTTAATGCAAACTCCATAAGCTCCTTAATACCTCTGTTTTTTACGGCCGAGATTGGTACTATAGGCACATTAAGCCTGCGTGAAAGACCATCAACATCAATTTTGTCGCCCAATGCCTCAATTTCGTCCATCATATTAAGGGCAATGACTACGGGGATCCCTGTTTCCATAAGCTGAGAAGTAAGGTACATATTGCGTTCAAAATTGGTAGCGTCTATTATATTTATAATCAAATCGGGCTTTTCAATAAGCAAATATTTACGGCTAACTACCTCCTCCTCTGAATAAGGCGAAAGGGAATATATTCCGGGTAAGTCGATTACCGTAACCTCCCGACTACCCACGCAACAGACGCCCTCTTTACGATCAACGGTAACACCCGGCCAGTTGCCCACATGAGCCCTGCTGCCTGTAAGTTGGTTAAACAGTGTTGTTTTGCCGCAATTAGGATTGCCTGCCAAAGCAAATCTTAACATATTATTCATTCCTCTCAACAGTTACTTGTGCCGCTTCACTCTTGCGCATACTGAGTGAGTAGCCTCTGATATTAACCTCCAGCGGATCACCGAAGGGTGCAGTCTTTTTTATCATAACGTGTGCACCTGGAGTTATACCCATATCAATAAGCCTACGCCTGACAGGCCCGCTGCCTCCTATACTAATAACAACAGCCTTTTCCTTTGGCTTTAATTCATCAAGCGTCATAATCGACCTCCCGCAAAAAAAATCAGACAATAACCTCTTGTCTTAAACCTTTAATTATTGTATACTAGTTTAGTGTAAAAATCAATAATAAAGGAAATTGATATGAAAAAAATAATCACCTTACTTGGCATACTTATAATAACAGCCATTACAATAGGCAGCATAATGGCTAATTTTAATGTAGGTAATGCAATGATATATGCTTTGGGCTTTACCCTTGCATTATGGTTTCATGTGCCTGCAAATAAATTTACAAAAGCGCTTAAAATATTGGCGGTTTGCGGCTTTTCCGTTGTATTTGCAATGATTGGCTTTATTTTTATATCCGCTGATACTAACAAAGCCAATTACAGTGAGGATGCGGTAATCGTACTTGGCTGCTCCGTTATCGGTGACAGAATAAGCAGACCTCTTATGTATCGCCTTGATACAGCCTATGATTATTATCTTAATAATCCAGATGCCGTAATTGTAGTATCAGGCGGTCAGGGCCCTCAGGAAGATTTGCCCGAGGCAGATGCCATGTACCAGTATCTTGTTGATAAAGGTGTGCCGGCCGAAAATATTATTAAAGAGGATAGAGCTACCAGTACAAATGAAAACTACATTTATTCCAAAGCAATTTTAGATGAATACTTTAATGATGGTGACTATAAATGCGTATATATTACAAACCGTTTCCACACCTACAGAGCAGGCAGGCTTGCGGAAATAAACGGACTTGATGCCGCAAGCTTCAGCGCACCTATAGGACCTTCCGCCGCTGCCCCATGTTATATGCGTGAGGTGCTTGCGGTATTTCAGCTTTGGCTTTTTAACAGATAGGAGAGTGACTTAAATGGCAGATTACGAGGGCTTCGCAGAGGTTTATGATATATTTATGCAGGACACCCCCTATGATGAATGGACAAGCTATATAGAAAGAATATGGAAGCATTACGGCTTAAAGCCTAAGCTTGTATGCGATCTCGCCTGCGGTACCGGCAATATAACAACCCGTCTTGCTGCCAAGGGCTATGATATGATTGGCATAGACCGGTCAGACTCAATGCTTACAAAGGCAAGAGAAAAATCCCCTGAAAATATCCTGTATCTTAATCAGGATATGCGTGAATTTGAGCTATACGGTACCGTTGACAGCATTGTTTGTCTTTGCGACAGCATAAACTATATTACTGACAGTGACGATTTACTGGAGGTATTCAGGCTTATAAGCAATTATCTTGACCCAAAGGGACTGTTTATTTTTGATATAAACACCATACACAAATTCAGAGATATTCTCTCTGACAACTGCTTTTGTGAAACTACTGACAGCTCCGCTTACACTTGGGAAAATTATTACGATGAGGAAGAAAATATTAACGAATTTTATACAAACTTTTTTATAAAGGATAAAGACAGCGGACTCTATCACCGCTTTGAGGAATATCATT
>CALIRN010000087.1 GCA_938042265.1 uncultured Eubacteriaceae bacterium | reverse complement strand
TGTATAAAGAAAGCAGGTCCTAATCCGTGTCCGCCTATGGTTGTTGGTGTAGGTATAGGAGGTAATTTTGAAAAGTGTGCCTTACTTGCAAAAAAGGCTTTGCTGCGTTCGGTTAATTCCTCATCGGATATACCGTATATTGCCGAAATGGAGGAGGAGCTTTTTGAAAAGGCAAATAAGCTTGGTATAGGTCCTCAGGGTCTTGGAGGGACCACAACTATACTTGGGCTTAATATTGAAACCTATGCAACACATATTGCAGGCTTACCTGTTGCCGTAAATATAAGCTGCCATGTTACAAGACATAAGTCAGCCGTAATATAATTAGGGGGAGAAAATAAAATGGCTAAAAAAACGATTAATAAAAAAAGTGAAACTTTTAAACCGAATGTATATGATATATTATCTGCATTATTTGCTTTAATAGCTTTTATAACGGTTATATATTATATGTTGGGTCCGTCTGAGGGATATCTGCATTCCGACTGTGTTGATACAATGACATGGGCAGGAGCAACAATAGACAGCGGAAAGCTGTTTAGCGAAAGTTTTTATTATCCTTATCTTTTGCCTTTTGGCTCCACGTTTTTAGTTTATCCATTTATGAAGTTATTTGGTTTTACAATGTTTGCATACAGGTTTGCCATGCTTGTTTTTATGCTGCTTTTTTCGGCAGCGGTTTACTTTACTGCAAGAGGTATGCAATGGAATAGAAATATATCATTAATTGCTGTAGGCATACAGCTTATTATGGTTTCGTCAAGCAATAAATTAAGGGAACTTTTTTGGGAGCATATTATACATTACAGCTTGGGAGCCTTTCTGGCTTTTGTTCTTTTAGCTTTAACCTTTTATTTTATGAAAGGCTTAAAGGATAACAATTACAAAATATTAAAAAACAAAAAAACTTTAATATTAGGTATACTTATTGCACTGTGGTCATTTTTTAGTGCATTTGACGGTCTTACAACACTTACGCTTTCATCAATACCTGTAATTGGCAGTCTTATTATTGTAAGTATAATTGATTTAAAAAGGGATATTTTATCCAAGGAAAATAAGGATATATTTTACTCCGCATTTTTTATAATTGCGGCTACAGCAGCAGGTTCTTTCCTTCTTTCGGCGGCTGCAAAGGATATAGGTACGGGATATGGAAATGCTTATTCGGTAATATCCAACAGCTCCGAGTGGAGTGAAAATTTAATGAAGTTTTTAAGTCAGTGGACTTCCCTTTTGGGTGCTGATTATAAATTTGGTGAATCTATAACATCTACGGAAAATATTTTTGCTGCGGTTAAAATGGCAGGCAGTCTGGTATTATTTTTTATACCTGTATATGCTTTGTTTTTATTTAATAAATTTAACAGATATGAAAGGATATTTATTTTCTTTCACTGGCTTATGACTGGTTTTATATTATACGGATATATTTTTGGTAATTTATCAAGCGTAAATTGGCGTCTTTCACCTATAATCTGCTCTGCGGTTATTGTTAATATAAGCGTATGGAAGTGCTTATGGGACAGCTTTAATTTAAAGAGAGTGTCGGTAATTTTGTCATCTCTTATAGTTTTGTCATGTACCATTACGGTAGGACAAATTATGGCGATGCCTTCTGATTATGGAAGGGATAATGACCACCATAAAGCAGTAGAGCTGCTTGAAAGACATAATCTTACCTACGGTTATGCAACCTATTGGAATGCAAATGTTTTAACCCTTATTTCAAGCAGTAAGGTTAAGGTAAGAGATGTAAATGTTGATGAGGATTATCCAAGAAACGGATGGCTTAACTGTGACAGATTATGGTTTGAGGATCAGCCGGGGCAGGATAAATACTTTTTCCTGCTTACAAACAATGAGTATGAAGACTTATTAAGCAGAAATCATATTATTTTGCAGAATACTTCCGAAATAATCAGGGAAGGAAACTGGGTTGTACTTGTTAAGGATAATAATATTTTTTAAACAAGCAAGGAAGTCCCCACCTCTTAGGCTCATAAGCTTTGCTTTGCAAAACCTGCCCTACGGGCAGTCCAATTTTTTTTGGGTTACAGGCGGGAGTTACTTACCTATCAGTAGGAGTAAAAGCTCCTACTGATAGGAGTTGCGTTAGCAACTTTTGGTTATGAGTACGTAGCAATAGCGGAGTACGAATATCCTTGACCTGAGCAGCGGGAATATCCCTCTCATAATATTTTTTCGGCTTTAAGTCGAATTCTTACATAATCTACTATCCATTTGCTGTTAATAAAAAGCTTATTTCTAAGCTGATTAACGGCTTCTGCAATTATTTCATCCTGCAGGGAAGCAGCCATATTTTCAAAAGGTTTTTTATCAAACATCCTTATCCAGTCGGCAAGACCGTTTTCGGTTTGCTGTACCGTTGGACGGTCAAAGAGAGAGGCATATTTAACTCTTAGTCCGTATTTTTCCAAAATGGGGGAATATTCACCTATTGTAGGGAAGAAGAAAAACCTAGGATATTTCATATTACGTTTTTCAAAGGCCTGTTCAAGGGCAGAGTGGACAAGCTCCGCACAGCCATTGCCTCCAAATTCACATACAAGCTGTCCGCCGGGTTTAATATTTGAGGATATGTTTTTAATAAGCTGCTCCTGCTTATCTGCATCAATCCAGTGAAAAACTGCGTTTGAAAATATAACATCAGCTTTTTCATCAAGCTTAAAGGCTGTGGCATCACCTTGTATAAATTTTATATCAGAGTGGCTTTGAGCAGCTTTTTTCAGCATATCTTCAGAAGCGTCAATACCAATAACTCTGTAACCCTTATCCGCAAGCTTTTGTGTTAAGGCTCCGTTTCCGCAGCCTAAATCAACTGCAAAGCTGCCCTTGGGAGCATCTATCAGCTTAAGCACATCCTCGCCGTATTTATATACAAAGCTGAAATTATCGGTATAATCTGTTGAATTCCATTTAATGTTCATTTTTATTCCTCATAAGCATAATATTTTTAGGATAATATATACTGTCAAATTGTATTATTTCACAATAAATACGATATGCTGAATTTTTACATGGGTGCAACAAACATAGTGCCTACCTGTCTGCCGTCCAAAATATCAAATATTATCTGAGGATTTTCCCCATGGGCAATTACCATATCAATACCGCGTCTGTTAAGCAGCTCCGCGGCTCTCACCTTGGTTGCCATACCGCCTGTACCAAGTGCGGAGGCAGAGCCGCCTGCAATTTTATAAATATCTTCACCGATTTCAGTAACGGTATCAATAATTTTTGCATCGGGGTTTTTATTGGGGTCACTGGTGTAAAGGCCCTTAATATCGGATAATATAATAAGTACGTCACTGTCAATTAAATCGGCAACATAGGCGGAAAGGGTATCATTGTCACTGAACTCGTTCAGCTCATCGGTAGCAACCGTATCATTTTCATTGACTATAGGGATAACATTAAGCTCAAAAAGACGGTCAATGGTGTTGCGTGCGTTGCGCTTTTTATAGGCGCTTTCAAAGGCACCTTTTGTAAGCAAAATTTGTGCCAGCTTTTGGTTATATTCGCCAAAGCAGCGCTCATATATCTGCATTAGTATTGCCTGTCCTACGGCAGAGGATGCCTGCTTGCCAATAATATCTCTTGGTCTTTCCGCAAGCCCCAGCTTATCGGCGCCTACGGCTATAGCACCGGAGGAAACAATAAGTACGTCAATACCCTTGTTTCTTAAATCCGATACAACCCATGCAAGCTTGTCTACCTGACGGAGGTTTATTTTGCCGTTTTCATGGGTAAGGGAGGTAGAGCCTATTTTTATTACTATACGTTTATAATCCTTTATACGTTCTCTGTATTGCATTTTCAGTCAACTCACAATCTTTTTTATTTTATAAGGCTATTTTAACAGACTTTACATACGCTT
>CALIRN010000086.1 GCA_938042265.1 uncultured Eubacteriaceae bacterium | reverse complement strand
GAGCCGCAGGCGGAGATACAAAGGCGTATCTCCGTACATACGTTATTTTTTATCTTGTCGGCTAAAAAAACAACGGGCTGTTTTTACAATAAACAGCCCGTTAAAAATCTACTCACTTTACAAATATTGTGTGCCAATACTTTTGTCTCATTAAATTTTATGCTCCCGCAACCTCATTACTTCTTCTGCTATTTTTAACAATCATAGAGTCACCCTTTGGCTGATCCTGTTTTTTATTTTTTCGGTTTTTGAATATTATTTTCTTTCTTTCAGCCTTTTTTACATCCCTTACCTTTGGCATACCTGCAAGGGCTTTATCAATAGCCTGTTGTTCCTCAGTACTTAGCTGATATTTGCTTTCACCTGCTATGACGGGCTTACCATAGGTATAGCAGCCCTCTCTGTAGTAGAGAGAATTAAGTACAACACCGTTTTTATCCTCATCCATAAGAGCTATTGCATAGGATAAGTCCCCACCTACATCCTCAAAGGTATTATATCTTACTATACCCATATACTGTATGCAGGTTTTAAGACGGCTGTTTATGTAATCCTGCTCAATTTTAAGCCTTTCATTTGTTTCTCTGACATCATTAATAAGCCTAATATTTTCAAGCAGCATTGCCTCAATATTATGGTTTTTACTGTTAGGCGTCATAAAACGTTCAAAACGTCTGCGGAGCCTTGTTACCTTATCAATATAATAACAAAGTATTACAATTAATAGTATGTTAAGTCCTATAAGACCTGCTATAATATAAGGTAAATATGCTTTAATTGTTTCTATCACACAAAAATCCCCTTTGATTACATTTACCAATGTTTCACGTGAAACATTTTAATAGCTTATACTTTTTATAAGTCCGACAAGTCTTTCAAGCTCATCGTCTGAGTAATATTCAATTTCAATCTTTCCTTTATTTTTGCCGTTTTTAATATTAACCTTTGCTCCAAGCACAGACTTTAAATCCTTTGCTAAAGCAAGATATGCCCTTACTGCCTCAGGGTCCTTAATACCCTTTTTTATCTTTTCAGCATTCTCATATGTCTTTGGCTGATTATATTCCTTAACCATTTCCTCAGTCTGTCTTACGCTTAATTCTTCCTCAATAATTTTTTCAGCAAGCTCATACTGAATATTTTCATCTGATATAGCAAGCAATGCTCTTGCATGACCATTGCTTAATCTGCCTTCCCGAACAAAATCCTGCACCCTGGTATCCAAATTCAAAAGTCTCATTGCATTGGCAATTACGGTTCTGCTCTTACCTACTCTTGAAGCAATTTCCTCCTGATTTAAATTAAACTCCGTAGATAATCTTTTATAGGTCTGTGCTTCCTCTAATGGATTTAAGTCAACACGCTGCAGATTTTCAATAAGTGCAGCTTCCAAAGCCTCAAGCTCTGAGTATTTTTTTACAATAACAGGCACAGTTGACAAACCTGCTATTCTTGCAGCCCTCCAACGTCTTTCGCCTGCTATGATTTCGTACCCATTATCAACCTCTTTAACAGTAAGAGGCTGCAATATACCAACCTCCTTTATACTGTCAGCAAGCTCCATAAGGCTTTCATCATCAAATGCCTTACGTGGCTGCTCTCTGTTATTGTCAATTTTATTAATACTTACTTCTATAAGTGATTTGTCATCATTTTTTACTGCTACCTCTATATTTTCCTCGCCAAACAGAGCATTTACACCTCTGCCGCCAAGTCCTGAAATTTTTTTAGGCATTTACTGTAACTCCTTTTATGTTGTTGTCTTCAAAGATATTACCACTCTACGCTACATACTCTGGTTAACTAAATTTCATCAACTATATCCGCAAGTATTTCGTAAGCATCAGCTGCAGGACATTTTGGGTCGTATAAATTAATTGGCAGTCCATGGCTAGGTGCCTCACCAACACGTACTGCTCTGGGTACTATACTATACATATACGTATTACCCATAAATTTTTTAACCTCTTCAACTACCTGCATAGATAAGTTTGTACGTGAGTCATACATAGTAAATACAATACCGTCAATCTTAATATCGGGATTAAGCTTTTTCTTAACCAAATTATATGTATGTATAAACTGACTTAATCCCTCCATTGCAAAAAATTCGCACTGGAGAGGTATAATCACCTCATCTGATGCAACAAGCGCATTAAGTGTGAGTATATTAAGAGAAGGCGGACAATCAATAATTACATAATCATATAATTCTCTTACACAGTTTTTATTAAGTATTTTTTTTAGTATGTATTGTCTATCCTCAAAATCAATAAGCTCCACCTCTGCACCAGAAAGCTGTATATCCGTCGGTAGTATATCAAGAGAATTAAACAGATCAACCCTTACCTTGGTATCAATAAAATCCGTATTACCCATTAATAAATCGTAAAAAGTATTTTCAACCTGATTTTTGCTGATACCCAGACCTGTTGTTGCATTACCCTGTGGATCAGAATCAATTAAAAGAACTCTTTTATTTTTTGCTGCCAACGCCGCAGATAAATTAATAGCTGTTGTAGTTTTACCAACACCACCCTTTTGATTGGCGATTGCTATTACACGTCCCATATTATTTCCTTTCTTTTGTATTTTAAGTTAATTTTCTTTTAAAATAATTATCATCTAACCTAAGGCTATAAACACATTTGTTTTATTATACCATAAAAATGTTTCACGTGAAACATTTTTATAAAAACAAATGTTAGAAATTTTTGTAAATTAATTATAAAAATTTGTATAAAATTAAAATTATTTTTTATTGACAAAAAATAATTTTAATTTTTAAACAGATGTTCCAATAAAAAATTCTGTTTTTTCAATAAAAAAAGATGTTTCACGTGAAACATCTCCTAATAAAATAATTTTTTGTTAATTAATAATCCTCAGGTCTGTCTTTTCTTAAACCAAAGTAATAACGAATAGCCTCAACTATTCTTTCAGCTGCATATCCGTCGCCAAAAGGATTTTTACTTGCTACCATTGCATTATATACATCCTGATCATCAAGAAGCTCACAGGCCCGAGCAAAAATTTCATCTTCCTTTACACCTGCAAGCTTAAGAGTACCTGCCTCAACACCTTCAGGTCGCTCAGTTACATTACGTAATACAAGAACAGGCTTACCCATTGATGGTACCTCCTCCTGTAATCCGCCGCTGTCTGTCATAACCATATAGCTTAAATTCATAAGGTTATGCATATTTTTGATATCCAACGGATCAATTAAATGTATTCTGTCATGACCTCCGATAATTCTGTTTGCAACCTCTCTTACAGCAGGATTAAAATGTACGGCATATACAACCTCAATATCCCCATAAGCTTCAACAAGTCTGAGTACAGCTCTACAAATATTTTCAAGAGGTTCACCTAGATTTTCACGTCTGTGTGCTGTCATTGTTATAACACGCTTATTATTATAATCAATATTATTTAAAAGCTCCACATCAAACTTAAAATTACGCTGAATAGTTGTTTTTAAACAATCAACCGCCGTATTTCCCGTAATAAAAATACTTTCGGGGTCAATGTTTTCCTTAAGTAAATGCTCCTTAGCAAGAGGAGTAGGTGCAAAATGCAAATCTGCCATCGCACCAGTAAGCCTTCTATTCATCTCCTCAGGAAACGGCTGATACTTGTCGTATGTACGCAAGCCTGCCTCAACATGACCCAGCTTTATTTCACTGTAAAATGCGGCAAGACTGCCTGCAAAGGTTGTTGTTGTATCACCGTGCACAAGTACAAGATCAGGCTTTGCCTCCTTCATTACACTCTCAAGACCCTTAAGAGCACGTACCGTGATATCCGTAAGCGTCTGCCTTTGTGTCATAATATCAAGATCATAATCAGGGTTAAGGTTAAAAATTTCAAGCACCTGATCAAGCATCTGTCTGTGCTGTGCAGTTACACAAACTACCTGTTCAATATCCTCGCACTTCTCCATAGCATTAATAAGAGGTGCCATTTTTGTTGCCTCCGGTCTTGTACCGAAAATACTCATTACCTTAATTTTATCCATCTTTTTATCCTCATTTTATTATTGATTTACGGGAAAAATATACATACTATCCAACGCCTTGGCAAGTATATTTGCCGCATTATCCGAAGTAATAATATCAGATTTTGTAACCTTCATTGCCTCTATCTGCTTTTGTGTTAAATAATCCAAACGATAAAGTACATTCTGCAGGGTAAGGGCAGCATCAGAGGCGGTAATTTTACCGTCCTGATTTACATCACCAAGTAAAACCTCACCCTCACCCCCTAAAGAAGTCAGTATCATTTGTGCAGGATTAAAAATATTTGTTCCGCCGACTCTTATAATATAGATATTATCACTGTCAAGCATTTCATCTATATTAAAGCTTACCTTAAAAGCCCCTTCAGAGTCAAGCAAGGCATCAGTCTGATTAATATAAAATATTCCGTCAGCATTGTAACCGCCACCTGATAATAAATCTGTTGCCATAAGGGTTATCTGCTGATTGCTGACAGGGTTTTGTATACTGCCTGTGACAGTTATGGTTTTATCCTCCAAAACAGCACTGTCAAGAGTAATTGCAGTATTTGCAGCAAAAACAGAAATTACACTTAAAATACTAAAAGTAATTATTAAAAATATTAACTGTTTAACTTTCACCCAATCACCTCATCAGACAGGCTTATTTACCCGACTTGTTTCTCCAGCCCTCTTTGTTATCCTGCCTTGAACGTGCAATAGCAAGAGAGCCTTCTGGCACATTTTTAGTTATTGTTGAGCCTGCCGCTGTATAAGCATTATCCTCGATTTCAACAGGTGCAACAAGGTTTGAATTACAGCCGATAAATACATTATCTCCAATCTTGCAGCGATACTTGTTTTTGCCATCATAATTTACCGTAACCGTACCGCAGCCAAAGTTTACACACTTGCCTACATCAGAGTCGCCAACATAGGTTAAATGACTTACCTTGGTACCGTCATCAATATTTGAGTTTTTAATTTCGACAAAATCACCTATTCTTACGTGCTCGCCTATCTTTGAATTTGGTCTTAAATAAGCAAAAGGACCTACCGTTGTATAATTGTCAACCTCTGCCTGAATAAGGAAAGAGTACTGAATAATAACGCCGTTATGAATAACGGATGACTGAATACGGCAGTTAGGCCCGATAAGACAATCTGTGCCAATCTCTGTCTTACCCTCAATCATACAGCCAGGATAAATAATTGTATCAGGGTCGATTTTTACATCCTTGCCGATATAAGTACTTTCAGGGTCCATAATTGTAACACCGTTAATCATATGGGCCTCATTTATGCGTTTTTTCATTACGGCTGTAGCCTGTGCAAGCTGGAGCTTGCTGTTTACCCCCAAAAATTCATCAGCATCCTCCGCAACCATAACATTAACCTTACCGCCACCGTTTTTAATTATTTCAAGAGTATCAGTTAAATAGTATTCTCCCTGTGAATTATTGTTTGTAAGCTTACCGAAAGCATCATTAAGCGCTTCTGCCTTAAAGATATATACACCGGAGTTTACCTCTTTTATTTTTCTCTCCTGATCCGTCGCATCCTTTTGTTCAACAATCCTTGCAAAGTCATTATCCTCACGCACAATTCTTCCATAGCCCGTAGGATTATCCACAAGCATTGACACAACAGTAACATCATTATTTTCCTTTATGTGAAGATTATTAAGCTCCTTTATGGTTTCGGCAGTAATAAGCGGAGTGTCGCCGCAGAGCACAAGTATATTGCCATCCTTAATAAAATCGCCTGCCTGCATAACAGCATGACCTGTTCCAAGCTGATCCTTCTGCAAAGCAAACTTAACCCGTGTACCAATCATAGCCTTAACCATTGCAGACTGATGACCTACTACAACACAAACATCCTCTGCGCCTGCCTCGTAGGAGGCATCAATTACATAATCCACCATTGTTTTATCAAGCACCTTGTGCAGAACCTTAGGTACCTTTGACTTCATACGTGTACCCTGTCCGGCAGCAAGTATAACTACCTTTAAATCACTCATTTAAACACCCCTTCAATGTTATTGTGTTATATACATTTTAACCTTTTTCCGTCTATATTTCAAGTATATATATTAATATGTCATTCCTTAACATACTTAGGAGGCTCACTTTCATAGAGATTATTACCCCAGCTGTCAATTATAACAGTACCGGGGAAGTTTTCTACCTCCAGCTTATGTATAGCCTCTGAGCCCAAATCATCATAAGCTACAACCTCACAGCTTTTTACACACTCGCTTATAAGTGCTCCTGCACCGCCTACAGCACCTATATATACCGCACCGTGAAGCATCATTGCATTAATAACCTCCCTGCTTCTTGCACCCTTGCCTATCATACAGGTAAGTCCAAGCTCTATTGTACGGGGTGAATAAGCATCCATACGATAGCTTGTTGTAGGGCCTACAGAGCCTATGGGCTCACCCGGCTTTGCCGGTGCGGGACCTGCAAAATATATAGTCTGATTATTTAAATCAACAGGTAATTCAATACCCTTATCAAGGTTTTCAAGCATACGTTTATGTGCCGCATCTCTGGCAGTATATATTATACCTGTTATTTCCACTATATCGCCTGCCTTAAGCTTGCGTGCATCCTCTCTTGTAATAGGTGTAGTCAAGCTAACCTTCATTATATTACCTCCATTATTCCGTTGTTTCAAAGCTTATGTTTTTATCTAAAATAATTAAAATATATCCATCACTTTTTACTATATTTTTAACCGGATATCCATCTGTATTAAAATTATTATATTCCTTTTCAGTAAGTAAAATAAAGTACCTTTCATCGGGATTTGTTTCCCCTGTATACCATCCCTTTTCACTCTGGTAATTTCTAAAAGCAATTACATTATCCTCTATTTTAACGCCTCTTACCTTTATTTTATTTTCGGTAAGGACCGTTATGGGGTTTGCATTCCAAAAGGTTGCATAGCCGTAGGTACAGTTATTATCCTCAAGGAGTTTTATTTCTCTGAAAAGCTTATTTTCATTTTCATAATCCACTGATATGCCAAATACACAGCAAAAAGCAATAAAGCTGTATATAATAACAGGTATAAGCATTGTAAAACCAAGTCTTGCATATATACCTGCACTGCAAAGCTCAAATATAAGCAGTATTGTAAGTATATAGCCTGTAATTTCAATAGGAGTAAGCCTCCAGTTTGCCCCTGATATTTTACCGAATACCCAGCCTGTCAATATAAGAAAGCTTATTGTAAAATAAATAATTACAAAAATTTTTACCCCATTATTTTTTAACCTTGTATAGAAAAATAAGCCGAAAAACGGTGCAAAAGCTATAACTGTTGCAAATATTATCCTAAACAGATTAATAATGCCGCTAAAACTCATTATAGCCATTTTGGAGTTAATATCAACACCCATAAGAGTATAATGACATTTAAGAAGATTGCTTAAATTATCAAACCATGTATCCTTATTATTAAACATTGAATAGGCATCGGCATAGCTCTGGGTAATATCCGCCGAAATAAGCTTTAATATTACCATTCCCCAGACTGTGCCAAGCAGGATAATAAATATACTTACTGCTATAAGCTTATTTCTTTGGGTTACAAGCTTTTCATTAAAATCAAGTATAATAAAACCTGCAAGCCCTGCAGAAATAGGCAAAATATATATTGTAAGTGCCTGTATACCGTCTGTTGCACAAAGCAAAGTCCATATAAAAAGCAATGCAAAAAGATAATTAAATTTAAGCTGTGCTTTTTTTATCAGCCTTAAAACAATACCGAAGCCCACAAACAAAAACAATAATCCAAGAGAATAATATATTATATGTCCCCAAAAAATTTCCCTTAATTTAGCACTTGCACAGGTTGTCATAAGCAAAGCAAACACTGTACTGCCTGTTTTAAGCCAGGATAAATCCATACCTCTCAGCATAAAAACAAGCGATGCAGTAAATATAATAAGAAACAAAACCATACCTATTATATGTACCTTATAGGATAGACCGAATATAAGCATAAATGGCTGCATAAGGAGCTGACCGCCAAATGGCAGCAGACAGGCATATTCAAAATCCTTATTAAACAGGCTGCCGCTGTTATATGAGGCATTTGCCCACATAATGGTATCCATACAATCGGCATGCATTTCGGTTTTTCCGCAAAAAATTATGTAATAAAGTATCGTAATAATGCCTGCCGCAATAAGAGCCAAGCCTGTTACGTCTTTATAGTGTTTATCCGCATATTTACCAAACCTGCTTATAAAAGACATTTTATTTTCTCCCTATTATAATACAATAATCTTTTTATTATTTTTCCTCATGATATTCCTTTTCGGTATTTACATTCCATATATTATTCTTATCAGCTTTGCCTCTTAAAATATTGTCAACCGTTTCAAAGGCCGTTGCCATACTGTGGTCCATATTATTATAACGGTGCTGGCCGTTACGTCCCACACAGTAAAGATTAGCAAAGGTATTAATATAGTCAACAAGGCTGTCAATTTCACTATAGGTATCAAAATAAGCAGGATAAGCCTTTTTAACTCTTATACGGTTAGTATCCATAACATCCTTTTCGGAAGATAAAATACCCATTTTTACAAGTTCTTTTGCGGCAAAGGACATACACTGCTCATCTGTCATATTCCAAAAATCATCACCCTCATTACAGAAATATTCAAGACCAATCCAAACCGTATTGTCAGGGTCCTTTACCATATAGGGAGACCAGTTGTTATATATTTGTATCCTGCCAAGCTTAACGCCTGTATCCTGTACATAAATCCAACAATCCGGCACAATATTATTAAGAGTTTTTATCTCTGTTTCATTTTTAAGATTAAGCTTGTTTGTAAGTATGCCTACCGTTACATAATCACGATATGGCAGACCATTTGCTATAGCCATAATATTTTCGGGTACAATATTGCCAAGCCCTATTGTTAAATCCTTCAAAGGCATGGATGATATAACTATATCACCTGCCAATTTAATATTTTCACCGTTCTTTTTATAGGTAACACCCGTTATTATATTATTGCTTGAATTAATTTTATCAACGGAGGCTTCCATTATAAATTCTCCGCCCATACTTTTTATGTCATCAGCCACTGCTTCCCAAAGCTGACCGGGACCATATTTAGGATAAATATATTCCTCAATCAGAGAGGTCTCAACCACTCTGTTTTTGTTTGGTATAAGCTTTGAAAGCATATCCTTTATAACTGCCAATATTGAAAGTCCCTTTACTCTTTGAGCACCCCAATCTGCAGAAATTTCACGGGGATGTCTGCCCCAAAGCTTTTCGGTATAGCCCTCAAAAAACATTGAGTAAAGCACCTTGCCGAAGCGGTTTATATAAAAGTTTTCAAGACAATCCTCTTTTCTTTTAAATATAGCTGAAAACAAATAGCTTAAGCCTGCCTTTACAGTACGTACAAAGCCCATATTTTTAATGGTCTGCATTTTCATTGATACGGGGTAATCAAAAAACTTTTTCAGATAATATATACGCGATACTCTGTGTCTTATAAGCATAACCCTGTCCTCTTTTTCAGGGTCGGGACCGTTTGGCACAAGAGGCTTTTCTCTGCTCAACTTTTTATCATCATAGGATGGAGCGCCCTGTACAGGCATAACCTGTCCCCACCATTTCATAACTCTTTCATCCTTTGAAAAAAATCTGTGTCCGCCTATATCCATTCTGTTGCCGTTATACCTTACAGTTCTTGATATACCGCCTATTTCATCACTTTCCTCAAGTATAATTACCTTATAATCACTGCTTCTTTTTAAAAGCTCATAGCCTGCCGTAAGACCTGCGGGGCCTGCACCTATGATAATAACGTTTTTCATAATAATTCCTCTATTTTTTTATATAATAATATTTTCTTGCAAGGTAATTATACGCCGGTATAATTAATGCAGCCCCTGCCCTGGCAATGTATTTGCTTAGTCAAGGATATTCGTACTC
>CALIRN010000085.1 GCA_938042265.1 uncultured Eubacteriaceae bacterium | reverse complement strand
ATTATCTGGGGCTTTCTCTCCCTCACCGACTTCTATAGTTTGTCCCATAACCTCAAACCCTCTTATGCGGCTATGACTAACATTGTTTAGGGATATTATATTACCCGTATATTCCCTATCTGCATACAGTTTAATCAAATCCCTATAATTATTCCGCATAGCTCAACACCGCCCTTGCATACGCCGTTCCAACCTCAATAGCCAATACATAAACCTTGTTTGCAAGCACAACAGGCTCGTTATGCCATAATAGCTGTTTTGTGCTGGTAATGGATAACACTGTAGGCGTTTCGCCACTTTCAAAAATCACCTCATAAGAGCCTGTGTCATCAGCGAGAGTGAGGTTAAGCTCCGAGACCTCACCGTACTCATAGACTGTATTAGGAGGTATTGTTGCTGTCGTTTCTGCGGCTGTTATGATAACCGGAGCAGATGCAGAACCGACTGAATTACCCAAACTGCCTATAATTCCATTTGTTATACCCATGACAATACCTGCACCTCCACTTCACCCTCGCCTTTAAGATATATCTTATCACGATAGATACAATCCCGATAAAGAAACCGTTTTTCGTCATCCGTCCCATTAACAAGGCATACCTGATAGGTTTTTGACGGAATTTTAATCCATTCGTTTTCAAGGGTATCTTTATCAAAGCTTACAAGCAAGTCATTGTCTGAAAAGTTTTTGGCTAAAAACTCAGACCCCTTAACCCCAAAAACCAACTCTTTTACGGTATTGTTTAATGTTAATCTCTTTACAATTTGCATTTGTTTACCTCCTTTCATTGCATTAAAAAAGCACCTTTGAATTTAATCAAAAGTGCTAAAATCCAATATCATTTACAAAAAATACCGCCTAATCATAAGACTAAGCGGTATCCGATAATCAAGGAATACTTGGCAGGCGTGCCATTCCCCTGCATCTCTCGGGTTTCCCCTGTCAAGCCATCGGCGTGTAGACGGACACGAACTCTTCTACCTCAAGTATCCCCTGTTATTGTACTTATATTATATTTCATTTATTCTTTTTTGTAAAGTATTTTTTTATTTCTCAAATACTTGTTCCATTTTTTTACACTAATCTTTAAAAAGGTAATAATCGAATTACTGTATCCACTCACGTCCTCCGATGTGATTAGCCTCAAAATCAACTGAAAGCGTTCACCCCCACTTTCAATCTCTTTTAAAACAAAAGCCGTATCAGGCTTATTAGCTTCAAGAATATAATCTGGATTTTCGATTATTTCGGAAATATAAGAGTAAAACCTTTCAAAATCATTAGGATGCCTGTCCTTTATATGCTGAATTCTTTCATCCGTAATAATTACCTCATCTGTAACTATATTATCGGTTATGCAACTATAAATACTTTTGTCTATTTTGCCGACTGTATGCACTTCAACAGCTCCACTTTCTGCACTATTTTCTATAATTATACCACTTTCAGCAGAATTTGCAACATCGTTACAATATTTCTCCTTCCACT
>CALIRN010000084.1 GCA_938042265.1 uncultured Eubacteriaceae bacterium | reverse complement strand
CCGCCGTACCAAACACAATACCGCTGCGCATACTGTCTATTGTGTTTTTGCCTATAATATGCTTTGGATCCTCAAGGCTGATTGCCGGCAGCTGAGCACACACATTTGACAGTGCCGCAAGGCTGATATTTATACCCGGCATAATCATACCGCCGATGTAATTTTTATTTTTATCCACTACCTCTATTGTGGTTGATGTGCCCATATCTATTATAATAATAGGCGGTTTGTATTCACTAAGTGCGGCAACTGCGCCAGTTACCCTGTCTGCACCCACTGCTGCGGGATTATCCATAAGGATATTAATACCTGTTTTTACTCCCGGGCCTACAACCTTAGGCACATTACCCGTAAGCATTATAATAGCACGCTTAATTGAATTAAGGGTAGGAGGTACAACAGAGGCTATTATACTGCCCTCAATTGATGCAATATCCACATTATGCAGCTCCAAAATGCTTTTTAGCTGTATTGCATACTCATCCTCCGTTTTAGTTCTGTCCGTAATTACACGTGCCATAAAAATTATATTTCCATTATCAATACCGCCGATTACCACATTGGTATTGCCTATATCAACAGCAAGTAACATAGATTGCCTCCCCTAATCAAGATATTCGTACTTCGATATTGCTACGTACTTATAACCAACCGATACCAACGGTATCAACATTCATCAGGAGCTTGTACTCCTAATGAATATATGAGTAAGTACCCTCTGCTTTAGAAACGAGAGACTTACTATGTTTGTTAAATTTCGGGGACAAGCAGTGCCTGTCCCCGAAAAATATTATCCCCTTATTCTTTTATATACAAGCAGCGCCTTGCCGATACCAACGGTAAGCACACCTGCACATATTGCCTCTGGTATACCGTTGCCCACAACAATGGCAAGTATTGCCGCAAGAACTTCTCTTACAGGCTGCTCTATAGCCTTAGCATATGGCTCTGCAAAAAACAGATAAGCACCACCCATTACAAGTACCGTATTGGTCATTGAGCCAAGCACACCTGCAAAAGCCAGAGCAACAGTTTCATTATGTATAAGCCTTACAATGCCCTTAAATACTAAAAATGCAACAATACCAATAAGTATACGCGGTACAAAACAGATTACAAGACTGCAAAAATTTCCGCCCGGATAAAGCGGTGTAAATAAAAAGCTTGTAATATTGGGCTTAAAAAACGATGCATTTAAAAAGCTGGTCACTCCAAACACAAAGCCTAAAATACCGCCCTTTTTCCACCCCATTACAATGCCTGCAATAATAACAGGGATATGAATGGTTGTAGCGTTAACCGCACCTAAAGGAATATAGCCTAACGGCGTGTACGCAAGTACAATAATAATCGCCATAAACAGTGCTACTTCCACAAGGTCAATCGTTCTGAACCTGTTTTTTGTTTCCATATTAAATTTTCCTCCTTGCTGCTGTTCTCCCAAGAGATACAACGCTGATTAATTTTACTAAATAATTATACTATCTCCTAAGATAAATTGCAAGTATAAAACTGTGTTTTTAGGGGATATTCTTAATCAATTTTTCATAATT
>CALIRN010000083.1 GCA_938042265.1 uncultured Eubacteriaceae bacterium | reverse complement strand
GCCCTTTTCATTTCATCGGCAAATGCATTTAAATCCGCAAAGGACATCCCCTTCCAACAGAAGGGCAATTCAGGATTAATTGCATATAACAGCTTAAATAAAGCTCTGTTTTCATCATCATCAGATATGGTTGACTTAACTGCCTGTGCAACTGCTTCATCAAAACCATCTGCAAACTCAGTAAAGCTTGGATCCTTAATAGCGGCTACAGCCTCATTCCAGTTAGCCGCAAAGGCACTCACAAGACTGCTTAAATCCTCATACTTAGTTTCGCCAAAGTAATATTCATTTGCAGGTGGTGTATATACAAAGTTATCAACTACCTCAACAACCTCACCTGCAAGCGTCTTTTCAATCTCCTCATTGCCCCAACGGGTATCGTGATCCTTAACCGTAAGTCCCCTGATAATATTCTGAAGCAGAGGGCTTACCTTAGGAGGCAACTTAAACTCTATTGTTGAGGCCGTTTTAATAATATTGCGTTTATTCATACCCTCAAAAGGATTTTTTCCCGTAATAAGCTGTACAAGGGTAACACCTAATGAGTAATAATCAGCCTTTGCATCATATATACCGTCCTGCACTTCAGGAGGCAGATAATTCATTGCAATATTTTTACCGCAGTCACCAAAATGATTAGGTGAAACGCCAAAATCACCCAAGAGTATATCATCACCCATTGGATTATAGAAAATATTACTTGGCTTAATACAGCCGTGGATAATGCCCATTTCATGTATGGATTTTAGGGCATCAAGCACTCCCGGAATAATAGTTTCCAAAATAATTTTATCATTAACGGGCTTAGACATAATATTTCCGTTAAAGTTTGGCATTATCTGGTAAATGTGCTTATTATACACATTCTGATCCATCTTTTTTATAATATGTGATGATGAAATTTTGCGTTGCTTATCAAGCACATCTCTGTCAGGCAGCTTATCATCATAGTAAATTTTAGCACAGCATATCCAGCCGTCGTAGTTGCACATAAAAGTGGCTGCTTCACCGTTATCGGCATTAACAACAGATTCCAAAACATATCTGTTGGCAATTGTATCGCCTATTTTTACATCTTCAAATCTTAATTCATCTGACATCTATAACACCCCCTGACCAATTATTTAACCTTGAAGCAAAGTACATTATTCTTAAGAATGTTATCAATCCTTGCATAAAGCTTCATATTCTTACCTACCATTTTTGTATCACTTTCGACAATCTCGGTAATTTCCTTCTGAAGCTCGTCAAGCTCTCTGTTCATTTTATCTTCAAGCTCTTTCTTTTTAGCAGCATAGCTGCTTTTTGCGCTGCCGCCTAACAGCTTGCCCTTAAGACCCTGCTTTGAAGCATAATACTCCTTCTCAAGAGCCATAATTTCATCAAAGGATTCCTTTTCAAGTCTGTCCTTTTCAGCAGCAAGACGCTTATTTTTATCAAGCTCAAGGTTAGCACAGCTGTTGTAAACAGTTTTAAGGAAATTAATTACATCAAACTTATAAAACCTTGTAAGCAATGAAGCCTTTTCATCATAATCCGACAATGAGTCCATAAGCTCTCTCAAACGGTCAATATTAGGCAAAGCCTCAGGAGGATAAAGCTTTTCATCAAACTCCTTTAAAAGACCGTAAACCTTTTCAACAAGAGCCATATCATATTCAACCAACTGAATTGAAATAAGGCTGTTTCTGTTTTCAAACTCCCTTATCTTGCCAAGCTCACTTTTGATAATCTCAATTTCAGGCTCCGGTTCACCACCGTCGTCAATATTTTTAAGGGCATATTTAATACGGTAATACTCAAACCTCTTATTAAGATAAGCGCTTGGATTACAGCCTGTAAATATGTAATTTTTGCCTTCTTCAATTACCATTCTTGCCTCGGCTATAACATCCTCATCACTTGTCTTTGCAGGTCCGTTAAACAGTGTTATGGCAGTAGGCACTGCCTCCTCAGGCATAATATCATCCTCATATACGCACTCATAAGGGTTTTCATAATTATCACCCTCTGCATAGCCAACCATTGCCTTTACGCTGTCCTCTGTATCAATTTTGGTAATACCGACAAACTCATCCTTATGTGGTGCCTCCTGAACAGGCTCGGGATCTGCAGGCTTCTCCTCAGGTGTACTTACATAATTATCTGCAAATTCAGGCATATCGGCAAACTTTGGTGCCTCTGCCTTTGGTTTGTCTTTAACTGGCTTTACAGGCACAGGCTCCTCAACCTTAACCTCCGTTACCTCCTCAACAGGCTCCTCATAGAATACAAGCATCCCCATATTAGAATATTCTCTGAGCTTTGCAATATCATCTTCAATCATAAAAAACTCATCAATAACTGTTGTTGCTGCTTCTATCTTTGCAACATTACTTCTGAGTGCAGCAAACTCATCAATACTTGCAAAGGGCGTAACCGTACCGTCCTTCATAAGTGCATACTCCTCCACGTTATGGTATGCACTGAGCATATCCGCTACATATGACTTTGCAATTTCAAGTACTTTTTCACCGTTGCCGTTTAATTTTGCAAGCAACAATAACGCATTTTTCGTATCCATTATTTCACCACCTATTAATTAATACAGATCAACCAATAATTTTTATTCCCCTACCGGTCTCTGTGTTATATTGATACGTAACCTTGTATCAAATTATCCTAAAATAATAATAACACTTTAATTATATTTCGTCAAATAAAAAATGATACTTTATCAAAATATATTTGAATAAAAAACAAAAATCCGCCAAAATTACAACGGCGGATTTTTTATCAGACAATTAATACCAAAAGTAACACGCTCAAAACAACTTTTAATAGCTAAATATATCAGCCTCCAAGATAAGCTTTCTTAACGCTTTCATCACCCATAAGGCGCTCAGCCGTATCACTTTTAACTATTTTTCCCGTTTCAAGGACATAAGCTCTGTCCGAAATAGACAGTGCCATATTAGCATTCTGCTCAACCAGCAGGATAGTAACACCGTCATTATTGCATTCCTTTATAATATTAAAAATTTCCTTAACCAATATTGGTGCAAGACCCATTGAAGGCTCATCCATTAACAGCATCTTAGGGCGCCCCATCAAGGCTCTGCCTATTGCAAGCATCTGCTGCTCTCCTCCTGAAAGAGTACCTGCAAGCTGCTTTCTTCTTTCGTCAAGACGAGGAAACAGCTCCATAACACGCTTATACTCCTTACGGATAAATTCCTTATCCTTAATCGTAAAGGCTCCAAGCTCCAGATTTTCCTGCACGGATAAATCTTGAAAAACCCTTCTGCCCTCGGGCACGTGTCCAAGACCAAGCTTCATTACCTTATCGGCAGACAAACCGTTTAACGGCTTATCCATAAAGCTGACACTGCCACCGCTTGCCCTTATAAGGCCTGATACACTGTGCAGCGTTGTTGTTTTACCTGCACCGTTTGCACCTATAAGCGAAACAATCTCACCCTCGTCAACCTGAAAGCTTATACCCTTTATGGCATGAATGGCACCATAGTGTACATTAAGATTTTCTACCTTTAACAACTATATCCCACCCTTTCTATTCGCCAAGGTATGCTGCAAATACACGAGGATTTGACTTAACCTCATCAGCAGTACCGTTTGCAATCATTTTACCGTATTCAAGCACAACAATTTTTTCACAAATACCCATAACAAGGCTCATGTCATGCTCAATTAAAAGTATTGAAATATTAAATTTATTTCTGATAAGGGCTATGGTTTCCATAAGCTCTGCCGTTTCATTTGGGTTCATACCTGCAGCGGGCTCATCAAGCAGCAGCAGCTTTGGATTTGTTGCCAACGCTCTTGCTATCTCCAGCTTACGCTGCTTGCCGTAGGGCAAATTTGAGGATTTAAAATAAGCCTCTTTATCGAGGTCAAACACCTTTAAAAGCTCCATAGCCATATCCTGCATTTCCTGCTCCTGCCTAAAATACGGAGGTATTTTAAAAATGCCTGAAAATATACCATAGCTTTCCCTATTATGTAACCCCACCTTAACATTATCAATAACGGACATATCGGCAAAAAGGCGGATATTCTGAAAAGTCCTGGCAATGCCTGCCTTATTTATCTCAATAGGGCCTTTACCCGACATTTCCCTTCCGTCGAACATAAAACTGCCGTCTGTAGGCTTATATACACCTGTAAGCAAATTAAAGGCCGTGGTTTTACCTGCTCCGTTAGGACCGATAAGACCATAAAGCTGACCCTGCTCAATAGTCAGATTAAAATCATCTACGGCACGAAGGCCACCGAAAGATATACCTAAATTTTTAACCTCTAAAAGAGCCATATCATTCAGCCTCCTTTACCGCTTTATTTTTACTAAACTTAACTGCAACCTTCTTTTTAAGCTCAACCATTTTCGGATTTGAATTAAAAAGCATCATAGCAATAAGTACTATGGAATACATAAGCATTCTGTAGTCCTCAAGTCCTCTGAGCATTTCGGGCAGTACGGTAATAACAATTGCCGCAATAACCGATCCTGTAATGCTGCCCATACCGCCAAGCACCACTATAACCAATATCTCAATGGATTTATTAAAGTCAAAGGTAGCAGGTTTAAGAATCCCCAAATTATGTCCGTAAAGCACGCCTGCCGCACCTGCAAAAAATGCAGCAACCACAAATGCAAGCAGCTTATAGTACACAACATTGATACCTGCCGCCTCCGCAGCAATAACATTATCCCTGATTGCACAGATTGCACGACCATGCCTAGAATTAATAAGGTTTGAAATAACTATAAC
The DNA here is from genome assembly GCA_938042265.1 of uncultured Eubacteriaceae bacterium. Classification (GTDB taxonomy): domain Bacteria; phylum Bacillota; class Clostridia; order Lachnospirales; family CAG-274; genus CALWRD01. The sequence continues at coordinate 7,054 of CALIRN010000083.1, read as the reverse complement.
CGTAATAAGCACTGCTGCAAATACCATTGTAAAATTTGTTGTCTTTTCAACACCCTTAAGACCGCCTGCGCCGCCCGTAATATCAAGGTTAGTAATAATGGATTTTATAATTTCACCAAAGGCAAGAGTTACAATTGCAAGGTAATCGCCTTTAAGCCTGAGGGCAGGTATACCGATAATAATACCAAACACAGCAGCAGTAAAACCGCCTATTAAAAGCGCCAGAGGGAACTCTATATACACAGGTAAATCCATAAATACGGTAAACATACAGCCTGCGTATGCACCCACAGACATAAAGCCTGCATGTCCCAGTGTAAGCTCGCCCAAAAAGCCCACTGTAAGATTAAGAGACACCGCCAGTATTATATTTATACCTACCGGAATAAGAAGCCTTGAGAACTGTCTTGACATCTTTCCGGTTGCGGAAAGATAAGCGATTATACCATATATTAAAATAGCAACTATAAGCCATAGGATAGTTTTCTTTTTAATTTTTTTCATATCAGCCACCCCATTATACCTTTGTTATTTTCTGCTTGCCCAACAAACCCGTAGGCTTAACCAACAGTACCAAAATAAGCACGCCAAAAACAATAGCATCGGAAAGCTGAGTTGATATGTAAGCCTTTGACATACTCTCAATTATACCAAGGAGAATACCGCCAAGCATTGCACCAGGTATACTGCCTATTCCTCCCAGAACCGCCGCAACAAATGCCTTAATACCGGGAAGTGCACCTGTATAAGGATCAACAAAGCCGTAGGAGCTTACAAAAAGAGCACCCGCAACAGCAGCAAGGAAAGAGCCTATTGCAAAGGTAATGGAAATTGTATTATTTACATTAATACCCATAAGCTCTGCCGCACCTCTGTCCTCGGATACGGCAAGCATAGCCTTACCCATTTTTGTACGGTTAATAAACAGTACAAGGCAGGCCATAATAATAATTGTAACGGTAAGTGTAATTAAGGACTCGCCCGTAAGAACAATACCGCCTATTTTAACAGCCTCCATATTAATTACTGAAGCCACCTTCTGCGATTTTGAGCCGAAAATAAGCAGCGCCACGCTTTGCAAAAGATAGCTGACGCCAATTGCGGTAATAAGTACCGTAAGAGGAGATGCGCTGCGCAGAGGCCTGTAAGCTATTTTTTCAATAGTAACACCCAAAACCGTACAAACAATCATACTAAGCAGCACGGACATCATAGGTGAAAGACCTAAGTTTGTTGCCGCAACGGAAATGGAATAAGCACCAACCATAATAATATCGCCATGAGCAAAATTAAGCATTTTAGCGATACCGTAAACCATAGTGTAGCCAAGTGCCATAAGTGCATATATACTACCCAGGTTAAGACCGTTAATAAACTGTTCAATTAATACCATAATTTCAACTCCATATTTAGTCAGGTCAAAAGATGAGAAAATGCCGTTATGTAACAACCACCAATCGTAATGGTTTATATGTATCTTATGTCCCGAAATTTTTATTGTTAACACAGGCAAAGCTTCCCTGTGTATTAAGCAACTAAAGCATTGAGGATTATTCCCCAATGCTTTAGTAAAATTAAGTAAAATTACTTAGCAACATACTGACCGTCTTCGATAGTAGCAACCAGAGCTTCCTTCTGAGGCTCACCGTTTTCATCAAAGGTCATATGACCTGTAAGTCCGTCAACCTCAATCTCTGTCATAGCTGCTACAAGAGCCTCGTTTGATACATCGCCGTTAGTTTTTTCAACCGCCGCCTTCATAGCGTAAACAGCATCATAACCATCTGCCGCAAACTGGTCAGGGATAGCGTTGAACTGTGCCTGATACTTTTCAACAAAGGACTTAACGTTTTCAGCCTCTGATGTAGCAACAAAAGGTGTAAGGAATGTAGCACCATTTATATTTGTGGTATCACCGTTAAGCTGGTCAATTACACCATCCCAACCGTCACAACCGAAATATGGAAGGCTTACGCCGACTGTAGGAGCCTGCTCTGCAACATAACCAACCTCTGTATAATAGAAAGGTAAGAAAAGACAATCAGCATCGGAGGACTTAATCTTTGTAAGCTGTGCCTTAAAGTCTACATCACCTGTGTTAAAGGACTCGTCAACACTGATTGTCATACCAAGCTCCTGAGCCTTGGCAACAAAAGAGTCGTGGATACCCTTGCTGTACTCGTCACCAACATTATAGATAACAGCAGGCTTTGAATATCCCTGCTCCTGAATATACTGAGCCATTACCTCGCCCTGAAGTGGGTCAGTAAAGCAAATTCTGAAGTTATTTGCATATTTGGTACAATCCTGTGCAGAGCCGCTTGGAGTAATCTGAAGAATGCCGTCAGCCTGTGCCTCCTCAACAACTGCTATACAGCAACCGCTTGTAACAGCACCGAGAATAGCGTTTGCATTTTGATCCATAACCTTGTTATAGGCATTGACAGCCTTTTCCTCATCACACTCGTCATCCTCAAAAACAAGCTTAAACTTGTAGCCCACAGCACCGCCTGCCTCATTTATTTCATCAATAGCAATCTGAGCTCCGTTCTTTACGGAAATACCATAGCTTGAGGCATCACCTGTAACAGGTCCGATACCGCCGATAACAAAAGTTTTGTCAGCATCACCTGCATCCGCTGCGCTGCCTCCCTCAGACTGACCTGCACCGTTTGATGCACAGCCCACAGCAGAAAGCATCATAACACCAGCAAGAGCAGATGCAAATATTCTGTTTAATTTCATAAAAATTCCCTCCGTTTTTTATAAATTATAAAACGGACAGACAACGGTGTGCCTGTCCGTTATCAGGTAACGATTACTCCTCTGCAACTTCCTCTGCCTTTGGAGCTGCCTCAGGCTTTGGTAAGGTTTCCTTAATGCTTAGACTGATTTTTTTATTAGTTAAGTCAAGCTCAGTAACCTTTGCATTGATTTCCTGACCGATTGTAAGCTCATCCTCAGGCTTTTCAACGTGCTTGTGGGCAATCTGAGAGATGTGAACGAGACCGTCTACACCGTCCTCAAGCTCAACAAACGCACCAAAGGTAGTCATTCTGACAACCTTGCCTGTTACGATATTGCCGACAGCATACTTTGTTTCAGCATCCTTCCAAGGATCAGCATCAGCATCCTTAAGGGAAAGAGAAATCTTGCCCTTTTCAGGGTCAACACCAAGGACGGTAACTGTTACAGCCTGACCCTCCTTAAGAACATCGGTTACCTTTCTTACTCTGCCCCAGCTCATTTCCGAAATATGGATAAGACCATCAACACCGCCAAGATCCACAAAAGCACCAAAGTCAACAATACGGCTTACTGTACCGTTAATCTTGTCACCCTCATTAATCGACTCAAATACCTTTTTCTTCTTCTCGTCAATTTCCTTCTGCGCAAGTGCCTTACGGCCTGCAACAATACGTGGTCTTGCCTTTTCCGTGCTGTACTCAAGGATTTCAAACTCGTACTCATTGCCTACAAAGCTTGAAAGATCCTCAACGTAGCGGTTAGAAATCTGTGAAGATGGTACAAACACCTTGATACCGTTTACAAGAGCCATAAGACCGCCCTTAACTGTTTCAATAACCTTACCTGTTACAGTCTTCTTTTCGTTATAAGCAGCCTCAATTTCATCATAGCCCTTAACTGCGTCAACCTTCTTCTTTGAGAGCTGAACATTACCCTCACCGTCGTTTACTCTTATTACAAATACGCTGATTTCATCACCGGGTTTAACAACCTCAGCAGGCTCAACGTTAGGATCGTCAGAAAACTCAGTTCTGGCAATAGTACCGTCTGACTTGTAACCAAGGTCTACATTTACCACTCCTGTATCACTGACATTGATGACTCTACCCTTAACGACCTGACCGGTATGTAAGGACACAAGGGTTGCGTCAACCATCTCCATAAAATCTTTGTTTGTTTCACTCATAGCATTAACAGCCTCCTTTATTATCACCGGTGGTGTAGACGCACCGGCAGTTATACCAATTTTAACATTATTTACAGAAATATTCAACTGTAAATCTTTAATTGTTTCACATAAATATGTGTTTTTGCAATATTTTTTGCTGATTTCAAATAATTTTCGCGTATTTGAGCTTTTATTATCACCCAAAATTATCATATAATCAACAACTTTTGCAATATCAACGGCCTCTTTTTGTCTTTCGGCAGTAGCATTGCATATTGTATTGTAAAGCTTAAGATCATCAAAATCATCTCCCAGAACGGAAAGTATTTCATTAAATACATCAGTCTGAAAGGTAGTCTGCACAACCAAAGCCCATTTTTTTGACTTGTCCGGTTTTAACTTTTCAGCCTCTTCAACCGAGTTTATAATAGCAGCGGTATTTTTACACCAGCCGTTTATACCGATAACCTCAGGATGAGCACCATTACCTACTATTATAATACTTCTTTGTTCATCATAAAAGCTTTTTTTTACAATTTTATGAATTTTTTTTACAAAAGGACAGGTACAATCGGTAAAGCTAAGTCCCTTTGCCTCCAATTCATCATAAATATGAGGTGGCACACCGTGGGAACGGATAATAACCTCACCGCTGTCCGCTTCATCAAGACTTTCAATCACCCTGACCCCATGTTTTTCCAAATCTCCCGTAACCTGCTTATTATGAATTATGGGTCCGTAGGTATATATTTTACCGCAATCCACCTTTTCATATACACAGTCCACAGCTCTTTTGACGCCAAAGCAAAAGCCCGCACTTTTGGCAAGTATTACCTCCACCTTACCCACATCCCTTATTTGTTATTTACTGCCTTATCTATGAGCTGACCTATTACAGCTTTTACCTGATCAATACTCATAGCCGTAGTATCAATTATAACCGCATCGGCAGCAACTGTCAACGGATTACAGACCCTGTTTTTATCATTTTTATCCCTTTGTTCAATTTCAGCAAAAATTTTGTCAACATCTGCCAAAATCCCCTTTTCCTCTAGCTCATGACAGCGCCTTACAGCACGCTCCCTTACATCCGCATCAAGGTATACCTTAACCTGTGCATTTGGCAAAACATTTGAGCCTATATCCCTGCCGTCCATCACCACGCTGTTCTTTTCGGCAATCTGTCTTTGCAGCTTTACAAGGGCAGCCCGCACCGATGGTATTGCGGCAACCTTTGAGGCATAAGCCGCAACAAGCTGTGTCCTTATTTCATCGGTAACATCCCTGCCGTCAAGAAAAATCCTCTGCATACCCGAGCTGTTGTCAAGCCCGATATTAACTCTGCCGATAATTCCGTCAACCTCAGTACTGTTGTCAACATCAACATCATTTTTAATGCAGTAAAGCCCGACTGTTCTGTACATGGCCCCTGTATCTACATATATAAGACCGTATTCCTTTGCAAGAAGCTTTGCAACCGTGCTTTTTCCGGAGCCTGCAGGACCGTCTATTGCTACCGCTACATTATTGTTTTTTTTTACAATGTCAGGGCGCAATACCTGTGCCCCCTCAAGGTAAATATGCTTCATTTCAGACTGCGGTTTATCACTTTCAACAGAAACCATAGCCCTGATACACATTCTCAGGCTGCCCTCCACATACATTTCCTGCATACATATAAGCGAGGCATCCACAATGCCTATTCCCCTTGCCGCAACGGCAGGATATACGGATTTTATATCATTTGTTGCCGTAAATATAACGGAAGAAACATCCTCAATCCTTAAATTATTCTGTGCAATAATCTCCTTTAACATAAGCTCCGTTTTTGATAAAACCTCTTCACGAGTGTCATTATTAACCGTAATAGCGCCTCTTATACAACGTGTTGCCATATTAACCTCCATATATAAATACTGATTAATTCAAAGCCAAAATTAATTTATTTTTGGCTGCCTTACTCAGTATTTTTTTTAACAATTCATTCCTGCCAAATTTCCCGTAGCAAAGGCTATCTGTAAATTAAAGCCGCCCGTAAAGGCATCCACATCTATAACCTCACCGGCAAAAAACAAGCCCTTTATCAGCTTGGACTCCATGGTTGAGGGGTCAATTTCATCAACCTGAACACCGCCGCAGGTAACAACTGCCTCGTTATAGCCGGAGGGACCTGTTACCGTAAGCCTGAGCCCCTTAAGCAGCTTAAGCAGGCTTTGCCTCTCTTTCTTTGTAATACTGTTTACCTTTTTTTCGGGCGATATTCCCGATAATCCGATAATTATCGGTATCAGTTTAATGGGCAGTAAATCATCAAGGGCATTTTTAAAGTCCTTGTTTGCATATTTTGCAAAATCCTTTAAAAGCCTGTTATCAAGCTCCTTTTCACTTAATGCGGGCTTTAAATCTATAAATACATAAATTTTTTTATCGGTTTTATCGGTAATATAACGGCTTGCCGTCAGCACCAACGGACCTGAAACACCGTAATGTGTAAACAGCATTTCTCCAAAGTCGGAGTATACCTCCCTACCCTCAATTTTCACTGTAAGCCTTACATTTTTAAGGCTTAAGCCCATCAGCTCCGCCACCCATTTTTCCTTCGTTCTCAGAGGAACAAGCGATGGATACAGTTTCGTCACCTTATGCCCTGCATTTTTAGCAAAGCGGAAGCCATCACCGTCGGAACCTGTTACGGAATAGGATAATCCGCCTGTGGCAATTACCGCGCTTTCGCAGTTAATTACCTTACCGCCCGATTTAACTCCAGTAACTTTATTATCAGATATAATTATATTATCGGCTTTTGTATTAAGCCTGATGTCAACACCACTGCTTTTTACAAAGCGTTCCATAGCCTTAACAATATCGCCCGATTTATCGGAAACGGGAAACACCCTGTTGCCTCTTTCCACCTTAAGCCTAACACCAAGCCTTTCAAAAAAAGCCATTGTGTCCTGTGAGGTAAAGCCATAATATGCACTGTATAAAAAATAAGGGTTTCCTGGAGTATTTGCAATAAGTCCCTCAGGGTCAGTATCATTGGTAACATTGCATCTACCCTTGCCCGTAATAAACAGCTTTCTGCCTACTCTGTCCTTTTTTTCAAGCAGTATCACCCTGTTTCCTCTTTCGGCGGCC
>CALIRN010000082.1 GCA_938042265.1 uncultured Eubacteriaceae bacterium | reverse complement strand
AAAAGGGGCAAGCCTATCAGAATAGGTAAGCTTGAGCAGTTTATTGCTGATTTTGATGCCGATATGGGTCTTACAAGAGAAAATATTCCGCCCAAGACAAGAGGAAACGTGGCGGTTATCGGCTCTGGTCCTGCCGGTCTTACTGTAGCGGGTGACCTTGCACGTATGGGCTTTAATGTAACTGTATTTGAAGGTGAGGAGGAGCCCGGTGGTGTATTGCTTTACGGTATCCCTGAATTCAGACTGCCAAAGGATGTAGTAAGGCGCGAAACCAAGCGTATTGCCGAGCTTGGTGTAAACTATGCCTGCAACACCTTTGTAGGTAAGGACATTACCATAGACCAGCTTTTTGAGCGTGGCTATGATGCAATATTTATTGGCACGGGTACAGCAATCTCAAAGGAGCTTAATATTCCAGGCAAGGAACTTGCAGGTGTACTGCAATCACATTACTTCCTGCGTATGGTTGCGCTTTATAAAAACGGCAGCCTTGACCGAAGTGAGGTGCCTGTTGCACAGGATGACAATGTGCTTGTAATAGGCGCAGGCAATGTTGCAATGGATGCCTCACGTACGGCATTGAGGATGGGTGCAAAGTCAGTTACGGTGCTCTATCGCGGCGAGTTTGATACTATCTCCGCCGCACAGGTTGAGTATGACGGTGCCGTTGCAGACGGTGTCAAGTTTATGTGGAATACTACTCCTTTGGAATACATCGGTGAGAACGGTGTTCTTAAGGGGCTTAAGGTTAATACCAATGGTACGGAGCTTATTATTCCCTGCCATAAGGTACTTGTTGCAATCGGCTCAAAGCCTGCAAAGCTTATTATCTCTACCACAAAGGGTATTGAGGTAAGCGACAGCGGCTATGTTATTACAAAGCAGAAGCCTTACGGTATGACTACTCTTAAGGGAGTATTTGCAGGCGGTGATGTTGTACATCAGCCCGCTACGGTTGTACTTGCAATGAAAGAGGCTAAAAAAGTAGTTGAAGGTATTTCATCCTATGTTGACGCGGTTAAACTGCTTGAGCTTTAAGAAATAAACGTTTGCATTAAAAAGGAGCTGCACACTATTTTGATATGCTCCCTTCTAGGTAAACAAGTGAAATAATAAAAACTTGTCACTTAG
>CALIRN010000081.1 GCA_938042265.1 uncultured Eubacteriaceae bacterium | reverse complement strand
TTTAAGATTGACCCGACGCCGGTATCCGGTGAGATGATTGACCTGACCCGCTTTGGTGAGCTGGGCAAGAAGGGTGTGCTGGCGCTGATGAGCGATTCGACCAATGTTGAGCGTCCGGGCTATACCATGAGCGAAAGCACCATAGGTAAAATTTTTGAGGAAATATTTGATGACAGTGAGGAGCAGAGAATTATGGTAGCAACCTTTTCATCAAATATTGACAGGATACAGCAGATTATTAACTGTGCACAGGCAAAGGACAGAAAGGTTTGTGTTGTGGGCAGAAGCATGACAAACGTGGTTAAGGCGGCCTGTGAGCTGGGATATATAAGCTATAAGGAGGGCACCTTTATTGAGCCGGGCGAGCTTAAAAATTATGACGACCACAGGCTTGTTATTATTACCACAGGCAGTCAGGGCGAAACCATGTCTGCGCTTTCAAGGATTGCCTCAAATGAGCATAAGCAGATTGAGGTTAAGCCCGGTGATAAAATTATTATAAGCGCATCCCCTATCCCCGGCAATGAGAAGAATGTTTCCCACGTTATAAACGAGCTTCTGAAAAAGGGAGCTGAGGTTATATATGACGGACTTATGGACGTACACGTATCGGGCCACGCAAGACAGGAGGAGATAAAGCTTCTTCACGCTCTTATCAAGCCAAAATATTTTATGCCTATACACGGCGAATATAAGATGCTTAAAACCCATGAAAGCCTTGCTGTCAGCATGGGTATGGACAAAAAGAATATTTTTGTTATGGCAAACGGCGATATGCTTGAAATTAATTCACGCAGTGCAAAGCATACTCCTGCCGCAGTTACCAGCGGTCAGGTGTTTGTGGACGGTCTTGGCGTAGGTGATGTAGGCAATATTGTACTGCGTGACAGACGGCATCTTTCACAGGACGGTCTTATGATAGTGGTTGTTGTTATGGACAGCTATACGGGCGCAGTGTTACGCGGGCCTGATATTATATCAAGAGGCTTTGTATATGTGCGTGAATCCGAGGAGCTTATATCCGAGGCAAGAGATGCCGTAAGGCTTGCTCTTGAGGAATGTGAAATACATTCGGGCAGCAGCGAATGGAGCTACTACAAAACGGTTATAAAGGATACTCTTAGAGATTACCTTTGGAAAAAGACCAAGCGCAGCCCTATGATTTTGCCTATCATTATGCCCGTTGAATTATAAAAACAACATTAAGGAGGATTAAAAAATGAGTGATTTTGAAAAGCTGAACGGACACGTTCACGATGAAAGCTGCGATTGCGGTTGCGGTCATGACCATGACCATGAGGATCAGATGATGACTCTTGTGCTGGAGGATGACTCCGAGCTTCACTGCCACGTTATCGGCGTGTTTGATGCTCTTGACAGGCAGTATATTGCATTGCTCCCTGAGGGCGATGAGGAGGCGCTTATATACAGATATAACGAGTCTGACAACGAGGAGGGCTTTGAGCTGGAGAATATCGAAAGCGATGAGGAATTTGAGAGCGTTGAGGATGTACTCTTTGAGCTTCTTGAGGACGATGAGGACTGGGAAGAGGATGACGAGGAGTACGAGCTTGAGGAAGATGACGGGGAATAATAATTTAAGGCTGCCGCTGTTATGATGCGGCAGCCTTAAAACTGTCAAAAAGCCGAGTGATAAATTTGGTAAGGGAAATACCGATTGGGAAATGGAGCTCGCTGTCATGAGTAAGGTCGAATGGCAAGACAACATAATGCTGCAACCACTTAAAAGCTATTTTACATAGTCCTTGAAATCTGCATTCCATTCATCTGAATACTTTTGAATCCACTCTAAGCCTGAACCGCCGTAAGCCGCATAATCGGTTTCAAGCTTCCATTGGTTGGTGTCCTCAAAATGAGCTATCTTGAAGCTGTAATAGGGAGAATACTGGTTATGACCATCATTATGATAAGCAATTCCCGTGTCATTAAGTCTGCAGGAATACACATATACAGTATAGTTATTGTTAGTGTGTTTATATGAGCTGTCTTTTGAATAATACTCAAAGAAATTATCAGGCAGATAAGACACCATCAATTCAGCCGCTTTATCAACAGTCATATCGGCAGATACGGATTCATCGTACAAGTTTATTTGAATAGTACCTGCATATTTTTTATAACTTGAGTCTTGAATGAAATACAACAGAGTTTCATCATCAGTCGTTTTCTTTAAGTTTCTTTCAATTCGACTATGTTGCTGAACCGTCAATACCTGAACTTCATCAATGCCCTCATAGAAGGTCTCGGCAGCGTCAAAGGCATCGTAAATCTTAGGATGGTTATCCAAGGCAAGAATTTCATTCAAAGTGTATTGAGGAGTATTAGTTGAAGAACTATCATTACCGACTGAATTTTTTGCTGTGGAAACTGCAATAACAGCACCAATAGCAGCTACCGCTGCCATAATCAAAAGGAATTTTACAATTCCCCAATGGCAGCCTTGCCTGTTCTTGGGTTTGGGAGCTTTCATTTGAGCACATTCGTTACGGACTTGATTACACAATTCAATCTGTTCGGGAGTAACTATACTTTGGTGAACTTTAATGGCGGCACATACATTAACACCTTGAGCATTTTCGTTTATTACATAGTTTATCAAACCATACGCATAAGTGACAAGAGCAGTATCCAACCACACATTTTTGAAAGAGCGCCCCGATTGAATAACAAAGCTATTACTATCAAGTAGCTTTACTGTTGATATTTTTTCTACTTGAAATTCAAAGCTATCATCTTTTCCAATAAAAATAATCCGCTTATTTGTTATAAGTAAGTCGCCCATATTGGATTGACGGACTGTACCTCTGACAGCTCGGCTGCCCGTACCGCCCGTTCTTACAGACACCCCTTTAGCAACTCTTACACTTACGCCGGCGGATTTACCTGTATAACCCAATACCTGTTCCTTATCTTTAAAAGTTGCCGCCGGTGCGGCATAAATCAAAACTTCGTCACTTAATGGATGAAAACCTATGTAGTTAACAAAAGGAAAAGTAATTCCCAGCTCATAGGGGGTAATATCTGTATATGGATTTACCCTGTTGGCATTGGTGATTTTTATTTTCACTTCTTCGGTTATTGCCATTATTAATAACCCCTTTCTGTTAAATTCTTTTTGGCAATGGTAAGTCACCCGTATGCAAGCACGGGTTGGTTGTATAGATGTGTGAAACAGGGGCTGTGTGAGAAAAAGCGAACACAGCAATCGGAACGCAGCTCCGATAATATAACCTATGCGAAGCAAGCCAAATAAAACAAATTTTATTTGGATGCGAGAATAGGTCACCGACACGTTAGTGAAGGTATTATATTGCCCTGTAAAGCAGGGCAGCTGTGTGAGAAAAAGCGAACACAGCAATCGGAACGCAGCTCCGATAATATAACCTATGCGAAGCAAGCCAAATAAAACAAATTTTATTTGGATG
>CALIRN010000080.1 GCA_938042265.1 uncultured Eubacteriaceae bacterium | reverse complement strand
TACACACATGAAATTTTATCATTTTTTTATTTTTTTTACAATAGATTTTAATATACTTTATCTTATTACAGGTTTATATACTGGCCTTTCAAATCTAATTGTGTTTATCTTTTTTTGTATTTCTACTATAACTAATGGTAATATTGATATTATAGCTGTATATATCCATTGTTTGTTATTTAATAGCACTACATCAAATATATCTGCTATTGCTGTAGCAAACTCACCTGCCTGCGACGTAATTTCATCTGTATTGCCTAGAATACTTGCAATACGTTCAGATATAAAACCCTTATTCTGATTTAGATACTTATTCCAGCCGCCTAGAATATTTCCTGCTATAGTCGCACCCACACGTGTTGCAGCACCTGTTACCCGTCCTGCCGTAATAACAAGACTGCGACTTAAGCTTTCCGCTGCCGACTTGACATCCGGATCGTTAAATATATCCAGCAGCGAAGCTTTTATACCTGTCAAGCTGTCTTTAATATCCTGCAGTTTGTCCTCATAATTACCGCCTACGCCTATGTTAAATCCCTTTTCAAACAAGGCTGACAGATCATTATATCTGCGTTTAATATCGTCAAGCACTCTATTAACTTCAACACCCATGCCCGACATAGACTGTTTTACAGCATTTGCATTAATGCCAGTTGTTGGCGATACTGTTGGTATATCAACCGCATCACTTGAGCCCTCATCAAGGTTAAGGATGTTGATTTCGTCAAAGCCCATAAGTGCCTTTTTGGTTTTTTCCGCACTTTTTCCTATATCAGTAACCGCATTGTCTGCCGAGCTTGCGGCAGTAGCTACGGCTGTCATATCCGTTGCCATCGAGCTTGTATCGGTATCGGAGTTACCCGTTATTGCATCAATAAAGTCCCTAAATGCAGATGCGGCTTGCCGGAGCTTTGTTATAATGCTGTTAAGCATAGACAGCACGGGTGTTGCTACATCTATAAAGGCTTGACCAAGTTCTGCCTTAAGTGCATTAAAATTTTCACTTAAAATACGTACTTGGTTAGCCCATCCGCTTGAGGTACGTGCAAAATCACCCTGCGCATCAGCAGTCACAGACATCAAATAATTATATCTGAGCAATGCTTGTTGCTGTTGTGTCATTGAGCTGTATGCGGTTTTTATTCCCTTAGACAATGCATAGGCTTCAAGGTTTGCAACCGACATATTGATACCAAGCTGTTTAAGCGGTTCCGTTTCACCGCTTATGCCGCTTCGGATTTTTTCAAACGCAGTTTTGTTGTCAAGATTGTAAAAGGAAGCCATATCGGCAGACAGCCCTGTTATACTTTTTGACATTTCAAGTGCGGATTTTGTTGTAAATCCCATGCTTTTGAGCATAGCGCCCATAGTGGAGCTGTACTCTTTTGCGCTGGTTTCGGATAAACCAAACTGTGTAATTGCATTTTTTGCAAATGTATTTATGTCATTGCTCATGCTGCCAAAGGTTACATCAACTACATTTTGTACCTCTGCGAGATCCGAGCCTAAGTCAATACAGCTTTTTGTAAAGGCAACAACAGAGCCTGTAGCAATTACAGAGCCGAGCACCTTGCCAACGCCGTCAAATGCGCTTTTAGCTTGACCGGCTGCATAATTTCCTATACTATTAAGCTCTCTGCCAAAATCATTTTTATTAATTCGTAATCCTAAATCAATGGCACCTACAGATGTACTCAATGCATCACCTCCTGGCCAAACAGAGCCTTACACCTAGCCTGCAAATTATCAATATAAGCCTTGTAAGCCTCGGGGTTTTCTTTAAGCTGCTCTTGCTTTTTCAGCAAATAACTGTCCCTTATACGCCTTTGCTCGGGTGTAAAGTGTTCAATCACGTTAATATCACTTTCGGACCGTATTGCAACCACCTTACCTAAAGGCGTATCACCACCTAAACCGCTGAGCAAAGTGCAAAACTCATCCCAGCTCATATCCTCTTCGGCTCTCAAACGTATCCCGTATTGCATAGAAAAAGAGGACTCAATGAGTCCCCAATCCTCAAAAATATCAAAATAAGTCTCTTGCCCTGAATTTTCACTATTAATGAAATCGTGCCGATGCATCCTCAAAGCTTTCGTTGTTTACACAAGCCATTACCGCAATATATACCGTTTTGTAATCGGCTATACTTAAATTCATATCATTAAGACGTTCAAAGTTCACCTCGCCGATAAGTATTTTCAAGCTTTCATCCATCAGCTCAACATCGGACATACCTTCTCTGACAACACTCTGCATACGGATAACGGCATTTTTGCTTGCATTTACCTCAAACTCAAAATCCTCTGTAACCTTGATAACAGGCTTTTCATTTGTAAGCTTACCTGTAATATCAATAATCTTTGCCATAATAAATCTCTCCTTTTTCTGCATTATAAAAGAGCACCCTTCAAGTGCTCTTTCCATATATTGTTATTCATCATTTGACATTAATTCTTTAAATGCATCATAATCAAAAACAACTTCTTTGAATGTTGCCTTTAAATTTTCTCTGCTTCTTTTTACGTCAGGATCATTCCAAATTTCATCTGACGATTTTTTTATACCATCCACGCTGTTATTAATATCTTCAAGTTTTTGTTGCAATCTTTCCTGCTGGGATAGTGATACAGTCTCTGAAAACCTCTCTGTATCTGTTGTAGACTCCGTAACTTCTGTTGTTTCAACTTCAAGTACGTAGTTATCCTCATCACCACCTTGTGAGCATTTTACTGCAGCATATAAGATAAAAAACACAGCAACAACCTTTACAACCTTTTTTCTTTTTTGGCTTAAAGTATCCGTTTTATCTTCTTTTATTTCAGCCTTGACTTCTTCCAACACAGGATTGTAAACAGCTTCATCTTTTCTTGGTTTATATACATATCCATCTGCTTTCTTTTTCAGAAGTTCATCATACTTTACCTGTATACAATGATTGAACATAGGGTCTTGAGCATATTCGCTGACCAATACACCTGACACGAAATCAATAGCCTTATCAATATCTATTTTTGTGTACAGATTTGCTAAGAATGTATAGCCTACGGTGATGTCTTTATGCCGTTCAGTATACATTTTATAGTATTTTTCTGCATTTGTAAAATCATATTCCGCCTCATACAACTTGCCAAGGTCTAGATATATCCCCCGATAGCCCTCGATTTTTACAGGATTTAATAGATACCTTTCAAAGTATTTTATAGCATTAGGTCTGTATTTTGCGCCCTTATACATATACGCATAAGCTAGTGCAAAGCATTCCTTGGGATTTTTAGTACCCTCATATACATCTATAACCTTATCAAAGTATTCCTGCCTACCCTCACTGAGTACATCGCTATATCTTTTTAAATCCCGTAATGTCTGTTCAATGCTACCTAAAGTCAACATCCTCTTTATATCAGTTTTTAAATCCATACAAACTCCTCCCTATAATGTATATACCAAATTATACAATTATTAGGAAACCTTTGTCAACTGATTAAACACTCGCCGATGTATACGTAGGCTTACCGTCAGACATTGCCGTCCAGCTAAGCTCACTTACTGCCGTACTCTCGCCGCCAAGGGCGGTTACATTAATTACGCAGTCAAAGCTAAGCTTGCTTCCGTCGGGGAAAATAACAGAAAATACACTGTTGCAGTCTGTACCGTTTTTGCAGGCAAGCCCCGCCACATAATCATTACCTTCATCACCGTAGTTACGTTTGCCGCCCAAGGTTACGGTAATACTCTTACCCGTCATAAGTCTGCGCGTCCAACCCTCGCTGTCAAGCGGAGTCCATTCCTCCACATGACCGTCTATGGCTATGCTTAGGGCTGTTGCGTCCTTTACAATAGTTGTTGCCTCGCCCGTCCTGCCGCTTGTATTAACTCCAAACTGCAAGCCGTATACGGGCTGTACTCCTGTTATCGACATTTGCATCATCCTTTCTTATATCTTATACCATATATCAACATTAATTACATACTCATAAATATTATTGCTGTCTGCACCAACGCTTACAGGTGCGTCATTCTTGACGCTGCACCACCAATCAGCCTCCAATGATCCATAAAAAATGTCATACACCTTATTGGCAAAGGCTTCTGCGTCTGCCGCATTTTTACTGCTATGCACAAGAATTTTTATACCCTTAACACCGCAGCCTGTGTTTGCTCTGCCTCCAACGGCAATACTGTTAAGGCTTGTTGTCCTGTCATATACGGCAATAATATTTTCCTCTTTACTGCCAAGCCTGCCTATATAAACCTTAGTATCAGGCAGCTCACCCTTTATATATTCTCGTATATCGGATAAGGTCATATACCTGCCTCCTTTTTGTAAAGCTTGTTAAAGGATTTTTGTGCAAAGTCCTTTTGTTCTCCGTCAATCCAAGGCTGAAACCATTCACCCCGAGCATTAGGGTTTTCCTCTTTGCTGAAATTATACTCAGGGTGATAATAAAGCCGCCTTGCATAATCCGTATCAACGCAAATGCTGACCTCACCAACTGTACGTTTATCTGTTACTATGCTTGTGCAATCATTTTGCATTGTACCGCTTTGCATAGGCATTACCTCTGCCTTTACAACCTCGGTTTTTACAGCCTCAGCAGTTTTCTCCAAAGCTATTACGGCAGCTCTTTCAATCTGCCTAAGCTTTGCATTATCCATAGTTACATTAATATTCATCAAATCAGCTCCATTGTTGTGTGGTGAACGCTGCCGTCTGGATTTCTTGCCCTCTTAACCTTATATATTTTTAGCTTTTCTCCGTAAATGACAGCGTAGCCGTCAGCTGCTTTCGTGTCCGGAGCAACATCACCGTCAACAACAATGCTGCCCTCTAAATCAATAATGCGTTTTTCAGAATCTACCGTACGTTTCCGCTTATCACTCCATATACATTTATGCTCTGCATCATGTACTATAATCGGTTCGCCGTTTTCGTTAAGCTCGTTATCATACAGTATAATTCTTACATCTGTTTTAAACATTTCTTCGGGGATTTTGGGAAATTTACCTGGTATCATTACAACCTCCTGCACATTAATCCGGTAGACTTCATAATACTGTATGCTGCAGGACTTATTCCTGCAGGCACATCCTCGGTCTCCTTAAAACTCATGCCTACGTCAAGCACGCTTATACTGGTTAATGCACCGCTATCTCCATTCTCGGCTATATACTGCATCTGCACATCAATAGCCGACAGAACCTTGTTTTGCTGGAACGGAGTAAGGTTTTCAATGCCGATCGTTTCAAGCCTGCCAAAGGTAAGCTCGTTTAAACGGCTGATTGCAAGGCTTCTTCTTTCTTCGTCACTCATTTTTCCGCTTTTCTCCTGCCTCTTGGTTTCACATTAGGCTTGGTGGTATCACTTTTTTCCTCCGATACCTCAGCCGCTGCCTTAGCCTCGCTGCCTTGCTTATTGTCCTCAGGCTCAGAATCCGTCTTGTCATTGGAAGCTCCCTCAGCTGTATCGGTATTATCTCCGACTTTAATTTCATTGGACTTGTTGTCGGTATCAGATTTGCTTTCCTCAGCCTCTTCAACGCTGTAGCCATGCTCCTTAAACCATTTGATAGTCCATTTATCACTGCACTCAGCCTCTCCATTTGTAAACTTCACCCCTGCGCTTATACCGTTGTACGTCTTATTAGGCGCTATTATCCTAGCCATCAGTCAGTACCTCCTTCATCTTCAGTTTGGACAGCCGCTTTTACCTTAATGTTGCGCATTACACCTGCAGACTTGCTGCTTTTAAGAGCAATGGCAGCCACCATTTCAATCTCGCCCTTTTTAACCGCTCCTGCAATTTTAAAGTCAGGTAAGATAATTTTGACAGGGTTACTGCCTGAAAGGGATATGGCATGTACACCGTCAAGACCGAAGCGACCTGCATAAAGACTTGTTGTGCCGTCAGTATTTGTAGCAACAATATCATCATTGCTGCCGCTTTTTGCCCCAAAGTCAATGATAGGTATGTTACCGTACTGCTCTATAAGCTGTCCCAGCTCATTACGGGTGCTTGTATACATGCTGGCTCTGCGGATGCAGGCTCTGAGCTTTGCCACAAGCTTGGTATTACCGCCAATAAAGCTTGGGGGTGCATCAAGTTCACTTAAAAACTCGTCAAGCGCATCGAGGAAATACATATAATTGCTGTCAAGTGCAGAGGCACTGCTTAAGTCTATTGCTGTGCCGTCATTCGTAAATTCTGTTGAGCTGCCTGCCAACGCCTTTTCCAATCCGTCAAAGGCATTGGTGTCTGTGCCGCTGTCACCGTTAATAAAGGTATCGTTAAATAAGGCGGCGGTTGACTTAATCTTCTGCTTACTCTGAAAGTCAATTTCATTGACTGCGCCGCCCAGATCTGCAAGCACTCTGTCAACCTCATAGCTTCCTCCGAAAATTTTAAGATCGGCAGAGATTTTTTCCTTGACAGCCTCGCTTACGGTGTATTCGCTGTTCATAGATCTAAATGATGCAGCTGATTCCGTCTTTACTCTTAAATAAGAATATGTCAGGGTTGCACCGCCTCCCTGTGGAGATACGCATGGCTCAAAGGGAATATTGTCCAATAAAAAAGAGCTCTTGCGGAACTCATCAATTACGCCCTTCTGAAGAGCGTCTGTACTGTTTAAACTTACCTGTGCTAATGTTACCGGCATTAAAATTCCTCCTTAGTTAAAGCTTGGGGATATGGCTGCCTCTATAGCGTCCCTAAATCCCATTGTTTCTTTTTCCGATGTTTCATCCTTTCCTGCCCCTACCTTTACAAAACCTTTAGGCTGTTCAGACTTAAATAAAAATCCCTTGCTTTCCTTAAGGCTCTGTATCTGCTCATCAAGTCCGGTAAGTGTACCGTTCTCATCAAGCGTCAGCTTACTGCGGTCAATAAGACCTGCAGCAATATCAACATCCTGCGCACTGCCCGATAAAGCAAGCTTAATTGCAGTTGTTGTCTTAAGGTCGTTAAGGTCAGCCTCATACTTGGTATTGGTTTCCTTTTCAGCAGTAAGCTCTGCCTCCTTATCAGATAGCTGCTGTTTTAGGTCATTTACCTGT
>CALIRN010000079.1 GCA_938042265.1 uncultured Eubacteriaceae bacterium | reverse complement strand
ACAAAGGATAAAACCGCTCCATCGGTATGTGGCACAAAATAATCTATTACAAGTATATGCACTGCAAAAAGTATGGCGCACGTAAATACAAACGTATCACCTCTGCTGATATAAAAGCTGTCCGTCATACAGATAAAATACATACCTACCGCCGCAATAAAGGCACACACCCATATTTTTAGGCCTATACGCTTATGTAAAAATATACCCAGTATAGGGGTGAATATTATGTACAATGCTGTTATAAATCCCGTTTTGCCTACACTTGTCATTGTTATACCGTACTGCTGGCAGAAATCCGCCGCAGTCAGAGCAATACCGCATAATACACCACCTTTTACGGTTATTTTAGGGACAATACCGCCCTTTTTTGCTCTACGGATAACAACAGGCAGTAAAAACAGGGCTGCAAGTATATTTCTTGCCGCCATAAATGTCAAAGGCTTGACATAATCCATACCCTTTGATTGGGATACAAAGGCAACTCCCCATATTACAGCCGTAATAAAAAGCATTATTACACTTTTGATACTGTTTTTCTGCATTTTATCCTCCATTGTTTAACTAATTTTATAAATCAATATCTGCATTATAATAATTCTCTATCAAAATATAATTACAATTGTATTTTTTACACATATACAGATTTTCAGCATTATCCTTAACCATTGATTGAACCGTGCAGTATGAATCATCAAGACGCTTTTCAATAACATTGGCAAACCTCTTCACATCCTCAAAATGATTTTCTATATATTCTTTAGTCATAATCAGGCAGTAATACTTTATTTCCTTTATGTACTCACAGTCAAAATCCTTCTGCCAGTCAAAAGGGATATAACAACCCTCAATTACAAGGTTCTGTTGATTTTCAATACTTGTTTTAATAATTTCCTTTACAACAGACCAAAGATAGGGTACAAGCTCATTATCGTCCTTTGGTGTTAGAGCTGTTTTTCCGCTTCTTATAAGTCCCATTTTCAAATGGTCAATAGACAGATACGGAAAGTGATATTTTTCCAATAGCTTTTGAGCCAACAAAGTTTTTCCCGTATGTGAAGCCCCTGCAATTAATATAACCATAATTTACTTCTCCCAGATTTTAGTTTATCCTTCATTTCATACCCATATTTTTTATAAAAACTACCATTTTAATAATATAATTATATTCCGAATATCCTCTCCAGCTCCACAGCCACGCCGCACTCATCATTTGTAAGTGCAATTCTGTCCGCTGCCTGTTTTACCGCATCATCGGCATTAGCCATGGCTATACCAAGTCCTGCTGTCTGTATCATTGAGATATCATTTTCATTATCACCAAAGGCTATGCACTGCTCCATGGATATGCCCTTTCTGTTTGCGTAATCAACAAGTCCTTTTCCCTTTGATACGTTTTCGGCAATCATATCAAGACAGTTTATATTGGATTTAAGCACCTGCAATCCCTTTACACTGCTTAAGCCTTTCTGTATTGCCCTTAAACGTTCAATATCGTTATTTACCGTAACTATTTTTACAATATCCTCCGTTTCAGCCATTTTAAGCATATCCTCATCAGTGAGCCATTTTCCCTTCAGCATATACTTAAGCTCTCTGGTATACTTGGTTACAATCTGCTTAATTCCCTTTTCAAGCATTTCTTTATCACTTGTAAAAACGGTATCCATACTCAACGCCTTGCAAGGTATACTCTCCTTAATACAAGCCTCTATTACAGCCTTAACGGCAGCCTTATCAATGGGGTGTATATATATACGCTCGCCTGTTATAACATTGCTGAGAGAGGCACCGTTACAGCCTACCACAGGAATATTTATGCCAAGCTCCTCAATATAGTCCCTTGTAAGTATATCACTCCTGCCTGTAACGGCAAGCAGCTCAATGCCCTTATTATGTAAATTATTAAGCGCCAGTGCATTTCTTTTTGGTATATTTCCGTTGCTGTCAAACAGTGTTCCGTCACAATCAAAGGCAACCAACTTATATTCCATTTTGTTTCTCCTTTACAAAAAAACAGGGGGCAGAAAAATGCCCCCGTAATTTATATTTTTACTGCAGATGATAATACCTCTCCTATGCTTTCATGTATAACAAGTGATGCCATATTATCATAAGAGGTTGCACTCTTATTGATAAGCACAAGCTTGTCACCCCTGTAATCGCCTATAAGACTTGCAGCAGGATAAACCACAAGAGATGTACCGCCCACAATAAGCATATCCGCATTGGCAATGGCTCTTTGTGCGCCGTTCCATATTTCACTGTCAAGTCCCTCTTCATACAAAACCACATCAGGCTTGATTATACCGCCGCAATCACGGCAATGAGGTACATTACCTTCAAGCGCCATCATCTCATCAAGGCTGTAAAATCTTCCGCATTCCATACAAAAATTGCGATATACCGAGCCGTGCAGCTCATAAACTACCTTACTACCCGCCGCCTGATGCAAATTGTCTATATTCTGAGTTACAACAGCCTTAAGCTTGCCTGTTTCCTCAAGCTTGGCGAGGGCAAAATGAGCAAGGTTTGGTTTGGCATCCATATATATCAAATTATTTTTGTAATAATCGTAGAACATCTCAGGGTCCTTGTCAAACAAAGTCCTGCTGAGAAGATATTCAGGTGAGTAACCATATTTTGTCCTTGCGGCATAAAGTCCGTCTGCACTTCTGAAGTCGGGTATATTACTTTCGGTAGAAACACCCGCTCCGCCTAAAAATACAATGTTGTCACTGTCCTCAATAAGCTCCCTCAAATTTTCGTATGCCATAAAAAATCACCTTACTTTGTTAATCTTATCTATAAATCTGGCTATCCTTGCCAGCGCTCTTTTTATATCCTTAACGGAATATGCGTAGGAGCATCTTATAAAGCCCTCTCCACACTCACCAAATGCGGTACCGGGCACAACAGCCACTCTTTCCTCAAATAAAAGCCTTTCACAAAATTCATCTGAGCTTAAACCTGTTGACCTGATACATGGAAACAGGTAAAAGGCTCCCAACGCCTCAAAACAGCTAAGACCCATTTCCTCAAAGCCGCTGCGCATAACATTTCGGCGTATGTCATACTCCTGACGCATTTTTTCAACCTGGTCATCACAGCTCTTTACAGCCTCAACAGCCGCATACTGGCTCATGGTAGGTGCACACATAATAACGTACTGGTGCACCTTTGTCATATTGTTTATAATATCCTTCGGACCTGCCGCATAACCCAGTCTCCAGCCTGTCATTGAATATGCCTTTGAAAAACCGTTAAGTACAACACATCTGTCACGCATACCGTCAAGAGATGCTATGGAAGCGTGCTTTCTGTCACCGTATGTAAGCTCGGCATAAATTTCGTCACTTATAACAAAAATATCCTTTTCTATAATAACCTTAGCTATTTTCTCCAGATCCTCCCTTTCCATAATAGCGCCTGTAGGATTGTTTGGATACGGCAAAATAAGCGCCTTGGTTTTATCTGTCACCTTTTCCATTATCTCCTCAGGCTGGAGACGGAAATCGTTTTCAACCCTTGTATTGATAATTACAGGCACACCACCCGCCATTTCAACACAAGGCTTATAGGATACGTATGAGGGCTCTACCACAAGCACCTCTTCACCCGGATTAAGTATTGTCCTTAAAGCGACGTCTATGCCCTCACTGGCACCAACGGTTACAAGCACCTCATCCTTTGGACAGTAGCTTATGTCAAACTTTCTCTTAAGGTACTTTGATATTTCCTCTCTCAGTTCCATAAGGCCGTGATTTGAGGTATATCTTGTTCTGCCCTTCTCAAGTGTATATATTGCTCTTTCCCTTATTGCCCAGGGAGTTAAAAAATCAGGCTCACCTACGCCAAGAGAAATCACATTGTCCATTTCACTTGCCACATCAAAAAACTTTCTTATACCTGAAAAAGGCATTTCTAAAACCTGTTTTGAAATAAAATCCTTTGGTTCTGTCATGGGGATACAATCATCCTTTCGTCCTCATCTGGTGTTTTATCCAGTATTACACCATGATCCTTGTATTTTTTAAGCACAAAATGTGTTGCGGTGCTTAAAACCGCATCAATGGTAGAGAGCTTGTTTGAAATAAAGTAGGATATCTCCTTAATGTTCTTACCCTCCATCATTACCATAAAATCATAGGCACCTGACATAAGGTAAACTGCCTTTACCTCATCAAAGCCGTATATTCTCTCCGCAATCTTTTCAAAGCCCATATCTCTCTGAGGGGTAACCTTAACCTCAATCATTGCGGTAACAAATTCTCTTTCTGTTTTATCCCAGTTAATAAGGGTTGTATAACTGCATATAATACGCTTTTTTTCCATTTCCGCTATGGCAGTAAATACATCACCGACAGGTCTGTTAAGCATAACCGCCATTTCCTCTATGCTTGTTCTGCTGTCCTTTTCAAGTATGTCAAGTATCGCTTTTTCCACGTTTATAACCTCCTTGTTATATAAGTAAAGTAATCCGTACTCCGCTACCGCTGCGTACTCATAACCAACCGATACCAGCGGTATTTACATTCATTAGGAGATTGTACTCCCACCGAATGTATGAGTAAGCACCCTCCTTTTTAGAGCAGGTGACTTACCCTGTCTGTTAAATACATTATATCTCAATTTACCCAAAATATAAAGCATTTTTTGATTAAAGCAATGCTTTAATCAAAGTCTTTTCACATTTTTAATATCTGTCCTGCCGCTTTTATCGTCTCTAAGACAAATATCCCCTGTACATTTTTCACCTGTTTGGGGCAGTACCATAGGCAGATTTTCAATTTTACCGTTTTGTAAAAGCTCTGTAATCTGCTCACCCGTCATTTTAATGCCATATCGCTCAAAATCCGACTTCCAGAGGGAAAACTTACATCCTCCCCGCCACCTGCCGCAGTAAAAGGACTTGGTATTTTCAAGCACATCACCGCCGCATACGGGGCACCTGCCAAGGCTGTTTCTGTTGCGCCCTGCACCGCGCTTTTTCTCAGCAGCAAAGACAACATTTGTACTTCTTGTTTTTGACTGTTCCACAAGATAACATACGTACCGCTTTATGCTGCCCATAAACTTATCAGTTTCCATATTGCCCTTTGCTATCTGTGACAGACCTTTTTCCCACCTGCCCGTGGTTTCCGGAGATTTAAGCTCAGGGGGCACAACCTCAATAAGCTTCATGCCTTTTTCGGTAGGCACAAGACTTTTGCCCTTGCGGCTAATATATCCAACCTTTATAAGCCTTTCTATAATGGCGGCTCTTGTTGCAGGCGTGCCTAAGCCCGAGTCTTTCATCTGTTCCTTAAGTTCCTCATTTTCCACAAATCTGCCTGCATTTTCCATAGCTCCCAGAAGGGAGGAATCATTATATGCCTGAGGAGGCTTGGTTTTTTTCTTGGGACATTTAACTCCCTTTATCGGTGTTAAATCTCCCTCCTTAACATCAGGCAAAGGAGCCTCCTCCTTTTTATCCCTTTCACCTGCCGCATTAAGCTCTGTCCAGCCCTTTGAAATAACCGTTGTCCCCCTTGTAACAAAAGGCTCATTTTCACAAACGGTAATAATTTTTGTGGTACTGTACACATAGTAGGGATAAAACACCTGCAAAAAACGTCTAGCAATAAGGTCATACACCTTAAACTCCCTGTCCGATAAAGACTGTACGTTTGCCTTGGCCTCGGTAGGAATAATTGCATGGTGGTCATTTATTTTGGAGTTATCAACAATCCGTTTTGAAACAGGCAGTTTTTCAAGATTGACAACATAAGAAGCATAAGCGTTATACTGCTCTGTTGCCTGCAGTCTGCCTGCAATCCCCTTAAGCTTTGGTATCATATCATCTGATAAATAGCGGCTGTCCGTTCTGGGGTATGTAACCATTTTTCGCTTTTCATATAAATCCTGAACTATTGACAGGGTATCCTTTGCGGAAAAGCCATATTTTTTGTTGCAGTCCCTCTGCAACTCAGTAAGGTCATAAAGCAAAGGGGGCGGGGTTTTCTTTTCCTCCTTTTCAACGCTTTCCACAGAGGCGTTTTTCCCCTTTACCTTCGCGGCAATTTCATCAGCCTTTTCCTTTTCAAATATTTTGGTTTCATTATTTTTTCCGTCAAACCAAGTGCCCTTCCAGCCCTCAAAGGCTGCCTCAATCTCCCAGTAATCCCTTGCGTCAAAGATGTCAATCTCCTTTTGTCTCTGCACAATAAGGGCAAGAGTAGGTGTCTGTACACGGCCGATACTCAAAAGAGCGTCATATTTAAGGGTAAAGGCACGGCTTGCGTTTATGCCTACAAGCCAGTCGGCCTCACTTCTGCACTTTGCGGAGCTGTACAGATTATCATATTCACTGCCGTCCTTAAGCCTGTCAAAACCGTCCTTTATGGCAGCGTCAGTCATTGAGGAAATCCAAAGCCTTTTAAAAGGCTTTTT
>CALIRN010000078.1 GCA_938042265.1 uncultured Eubacteriaceae bacterium | reverse complement strand
CCTGCATCCACGCCTTGAAAGTTTGCCAAGACACAACAAGGTTTGCCAGGGCGATTTTAATCCAAGTAATATTATCATTACGCATGAGGGTGAAGCGTTTATTTTGGACTGGTCGCATGCAACTCAGGGGAATGCCAGCTCAGATGCTGCTATTACCTATCTTTACTTTGCATTAAGAGGTAAGGAAAAGGAAGCAAAAATGTATCTTGATTTGTTCTGCAAAAAGAGTGATACCGCAAGACAGTATGTACAGAAATGGATGCCTATTGTTGCTGCTGCGCAGCTAGAAAAGAGTGACGAGGAGGAAAAGAAGCTCCTTATGAGCTGGATTGATGTTGTTGATTATGAGTAAAATCAGATAGAGATATTTGACAGGGAGCGCGGCTTTTGCTCCCTGTTTTAATTGTGTTTATAAAGTTTAGAAGAGGTTGTTTATCAGAATACAATACTTTTTCAATTACTCCGGTAACGGTAATTTTATGTTTTAGGTTTTTTCAATCACATATTCAATAAATTTTTTGGCTGATATGTCCAGACAGTCATAATTTTGGAAAATAAAAGCTATGCTCCAGTTTATGTTCTTATCCTCAAAAGGAACAATAACAGTATTTTTGTATAAAGCATTATTATATAGCTCAGGTATACCCAAAAAAATTCCCTTGCCCTTATCTACAAGGCTGCAGAGCTGATTTGTATCAGAGGATTCAAAAACAGGCTTTGGCTTAAAACCGCATTTTTTTGCATATCCGTTTACAAGCTTTCTGTAATAGGATTTTTTATCCATAAACAAAAAGCTTTCATTTTTCAGCATTTCAAATTTAATTTCTTTGTGCAGGGAAAGAGGATTATACTTATTTACATAAAGATACAGGGGAACGGTTTTTACCGTAATAAAATCAAGCCTTTCACCGTGTCTGTTTTCAGCTATTGCAAGCAGTCCGAAATGCCTCCTGTCAGACTCCACATATTTATCACATTCCTTATCGGGCATTTCAAGCATATCCAAAGCGATTTTTGGGTATGTTTCCTGAAATGTCATAAGCAATTCGGGGTTTAAGCTTCTGAAAATACCGGGAGCACAGCAGAATGAAAGAATTTTAGGCTTTGATTCAAGGGTGGATATAGTTTTACTGACCGTATTTCTGAAGTCCATAATTATGGGATTAAACTGTTTATACAGGTATTTCCCTTCTTCCGTAAGGGTTATACCCTTTACTGTTCTGTTAAAAAGAGTACAGTTAACATCCTTCTCTAATTTTGCAATACACCTGCTTAATGCCTGCTGGGATATAAACATACTTTCAGCAGCCTTTGTAATAGATTTATGGTTACAGGTTTCAATAAAGTATTCAATATGTTTATATTCCATAACATCTTACCTCCCTGCATTTATTATACCACAACTTTAAGTTGTCGCCTATACAAATTTTCAGTCATTTTCAAAAGTAATTTTGTCTGTTATACTAAAACTACAAACAGGAAAGACGTCGGACTTGAATAAAAAGTTAATTTATGGAGGTAATGAAAATGAAAGTAGCAGTTATTTGTGCTAATGGCAAGGCAGGGCGGTTAATAGTTAAGGAAGCTAAGGAAAGAGGATTGGATGTAACAGCAGTAGTAAGAGGTGAAAATAAATCTGCTGCAGATAAAGTAATTACAAAGGACTTATTTGATTTAAAGTCAGATGATTTAAAGAATTTTGATGTGGTTGTTGATGCTTTTGGCGCATGGACAGAGGAAACCTTGCCGCAGCACAGCACATCATTAAAGGTACTTTGTGATGCACTTTCAGGTACGGATACAAGACTTATTATTGTAGGCGGTGCAGGCAGCTTATATGTAAACGGTGAGCATACGGTATGCGTAGCGGATGGACCTGATTTCCCTGATATTTTTAAGCCACTTGCAGTAGCTATGGCAAAGGCTCTCGGTGAGCTCCGTTTAAGAAATGACGTTAATTGGACTTATATCAGCCCTGCAGGTGATTTTCAGGCTGACGGTGAAAAAACAGGCGAATATATACTTGGCGGTGAGGAGCTTACTCTTAATGATAAGGGTGAAAGCATTATAAGTTATGCAGACTATGCTGTTGCTCTTGTAGATGAAATCGTAAAAGGTAAACATATTAGGGAAAGAATAAGCGTAGTAAGAAAATAATTAAACTTTATGCTGCTCTCTGTTTTAAGGAGGGCAGTTTGTGTAGGGATGTTTGTATGCTCAAAATAAAAAATAAAAGCAAAATAAAAATTCATCTTACCTTAGATGAACAAATAAAAAAGGCAAGAGAAGTCTGTTCAATGGCAGATGCCATTGTTATCGGTGCAGGTGCAGGTTTATCAAATGCATCAGGAATATCTTATGTTGGAAAAAGGTTTGATGAAAACTTTAAGGATTTTATAGATAAGTATGGTATGACGGATATGTACACAGCAGGGTTTTATCCCTTTAAGACGCAGCAGGAGAAATGGGCATACTGGTCAAGACATATCCTTATTAACAGATATGTTGCTCCTGTAGGAAAGCCATATAAGGATTTACTAAGACTGGTAAAGAATAAGGTTTATTTTGTAATTACAACAAATGTAGATGCACAGTTTTATAAGGCAGGGTTTGATGAGGACAAAATATGGGCTGTACAGGGAGACTATGGTAAAATACAATGCTCAAGGGGTTGTCATAATAGGCTGTATGATAATGAAGAATTAGTAAAAATTATGGCTGAAAATCAGCATAATTGCAGGATTTCAGATGCTCTTGTTCCTCATTGTCCCATATGCTGCGGAAATATGGAGATAAATATAAGAAAAGATATGTTTTTTGTACAGGATAAAGCATGGTATGAGGCAGCAGACAGATATGAAGCTTTTTTAAATAAAAATAAAAACAAAAATGTTGTTTTTGTTGAGTTAGGTGTTGGATACAATACTCCGTCGATTATACGATTTCCTTTTGAAAGATATACACAGGTCTTTAACAATGCAACACTTGTAAGAATTAATTTAAGCAGACCTGAGGTTCCGAAAGAAATAGTTAATAAGAGTATATCCATAAGTGATGATATAGAAATTGTAATACCTCGTTTAATTGATTGAGGAGGAATTTTATGAATACAAAGGAATATTTAAAGGTATTAAAAGATGAGATACATTCTGTGGTATTTGCTACAACGGACAGGGAAGGTATGCCTTTTACGAGGGTAATAGATATTATGCTTACAGATGAGAACAGCCTTTATTTTATTACGGCAAGAGGCAAGGAATTTTACTGTCAGCTTATGGAAAATAAATTTGCTGCATTAAGCGGTATGACAGGCGGTAAAGGCTCTATGTCGAAAAAAGCTGTTTCCGTAAGAGGTAGGGTTGAATGCATAGGCAAAAACAGGCTTGATGATGTGTTTAATGAAAATCCTTATATGGCTGAAATTTATCCTCAGGAGGAAAGCAGGACTGCCTTGGAGGTATTCAGACTATATGAGGGAGAGGGTGAATTTTTTGATCTTTCGGCAAAGCCCGTTATAAGGGAAAGCTTTTATTTGGGAAATTGCAGACAAAAAAATAAACAGGGCTTATACAATATTACAGATAAGTGTACGGGCTGTAAAAAGTGTGTGTTAATGTGTCCCCAGAATTGTATTGATATAAGAAGTATTCCATTTGTAATTGTTCAGAAAAACTGTTTGCATTGTGGCAACTGTAAAGAGATATGTTCTTTTGATGCGGTTGAAAAGAGGTGAAAGCAATGACTCAATCATAAAGACTTGATTATCTTATTAATGTATTTCTTAAAGAAGATGATCATTATAATAATTTTTATAATTGCAGTTTGGAAAATGACAAAAAAGCATTACTGCGTTCAATTATGAATGTAAGAATGCCAAAGAAGGTATCGGAAGAGGTACTAAAAATTCAGAATGAATGCCTGCAGAATGAAATTTCAGAAAGGGGTATAGTGAGCCTTGAGGATATTCCTACTGTTGATAAGGAATATGGAAGTAAAATAAAATTTGTCAATAAAATTTCATTATGGCAGGGTGATATTACAGGGATTATGGCAGATGCAATTGTAAATGCAGCAAATTCTAAAATGGTAGGGTGTTTTGTACCATTGCACAACTGTATTGATAATTGCATACACAGTTATGCAGGTATACAAATGTATGAAGAATGCAGCAGATATATGAGCAGGCAAAGAATGCTTTTTGCTGTATCTCAACAGGTGTTTTTAACTTTCCAAGTGATTAGGCTGCTAAAATTGCCGTTGATACAGTGACGGAACATTTAGACAGTGGTGTGTCTGGGCTTGAACGAGTTATATTTAATGTTTTTAAGGACTCTGACAAGGAGTATTACAGAATGCTTCTGAAATAAAATTGACCTAATAACAGTATATTGTAAGTTTAAGTTCTGCATAAAAATCACGTTGTATACAAACCTTGGTGTAATTAATATACAAAAAATTATTTAATCTTTCTATTGACATATTTTTTGGTTGTGGTAAAATAAAGATAAATAAATTTTATTTAATATTTTTGCGTATAAGGACGTACACTGTTAACACGGGGTACGTCTTTTTTATTTATAAAATACATAAAAAGCCCCATAATTAGTTTTTATGCGGTGTCTTATGTATATAAGGAGGGAAACGTATGAAGCTTTTGAGAGAACAAAAGGAGCGTGTTAATGAAACTCTTGACAGATATGGTGTTAAGTTCAGCTTATATAAAAACGGCCAGTTTATTGAGCAGCTTTTTCCGTTTGACGCCATACCAAGAGTTATAGAAGCAGCACCCTTTGCTAAGCTGGAAAAAGGGCTTATTCAGAGGACCTGTGCTCTAAATCTGTTTTTAAATGATGTTTATTCGGGCAAGGGCTATATTTTAAGGGATATGGTTGTACCGGAGGAATTTGTTTATAATGCCCCCGGGTTTCTTGCAGAGTGTAAAAACATTACGCCGCCCCTTAATGTGTACAATCATATTTCGGGCATAGATTTGGTGGAGGCTCCCGATGACTGGTACATACTGGAGGATAATTTAAGAGTGCCCTCAGGGGCATCTTATCCCATGATTGCAAGGGATATTACAAGGCGAATCAGTCCCGAAACCTTTGAGCATAACAAAATTGTGGACAACCGAAATTACGCAAGACTGCTTACGGAAATGTTTAATGACGTAAGCTGCGGCGGTATTACCGTTGTGCTTACTCCGGGCAGATACAACTCCGCCTTTTTTGAGCATTCCTATTTAGCCGAAAAGACAGGCTCGGTGCTTGCCTTCCCTGAGGATTTGGAGGTAGTTGACGATAAGGTTTACTATAAGACCTTTAATTCCACACATCAGAGAGTGGGGGCTATTTACAGGCGACTGTCAGATGATTATCTTGATCCTATGACCTTTGTGCAGGACTCCGTTATCGGTGTGCCTCACCTTATGGAGGCTTACAGAAAGGGCAATGTGGCTATTATCAATGCTCCCGGTAACGGTGTGGCAGACGATAAGGGTATTTATTACTTTGTGCCTGCAATGATACGCTACTATTTGGGTGAGGAGCCTATACTTAAAAATGCTCCTACCTACGTGCCTTATTATGAAAAAGATATGAAGTATATCCTTTATAATATTGAAAAGCTTGTAATTAAGGACGTAAGCGAGGCAGGTGGCTATGGTGTTATCTTTGGCAGGGATTTAACCAAGGAAAAGCTGGAGGAGCTTAAGGCTGTCATTAACGAAAATCCAAGGCGTTTTATTGCGCAGGAAATTATTGAGTTTCTTGATTTGCAGGTACTTGATGATGACGGCGTAACTACCGTACCAAGGAAGGCGGATTTAAGGGCCTTTGTTATACAGGGTAAAAATATTAAGGTTTGGAACAGTGGGCTTACAAGATTTTCGCGCAACCCTAATTCATTTGTAGTAAACTCATCGCAGGGAGGAGGCTTTAAGGACACATGGATAATGTATCAGTAAGCAAAGCAAACAGCCTTTACTGGCTGGGAAGATATACGGAAAGGGCATATAAGCTTGCCCACATTATTACGGAATTTTATGACAGAATGGTGGACTATGATGAAAATGCCTATAAAATTTTCTGCTCAAAGCTGGGGATTGATATAGATGTAAATGACAAGGACAGCTTTATCAAGGCAATTATTGCCGACCCAGAATGTCCGTCAAGCATTGTAGCTTCTCTGTCAAAGGCATACGATAACTCCATTATTTTGAGGGAGCAGATTGATACTGAATCTGTTGCTTATATACAGCTTGCTTATAACAATGTAATCAGGCTTTTTAATGAAAGATGTCGCATTTTTGATTTACAGAGGGTTGTGGATAACCTTATGAGCTTTTGGGGTGCTGTAGATGATTATATTATTGAGGACGATATTAGGGATACAATCAAGGCAGGCAAATATATGGAAAGGCTTGACCTGTTCTGTCGCTTTGACAGAAGTATGTATAAAATTGAGGGCTGTGAAAAAAGGCTCAGACGTTACATACATCACCTTGATACGGAAAATATCTGTGCAGACCTTGACGAGCTGCTTACTACGGGGGATATGCCCGATGTTGATAAAATTTCGGCTTGTATAGGCAAATTATTTAAGTAAGGGGTGGAGAAAGTGAAAACCTATGATTTTGAATTTACCACTAAAATTAATTTTGATTTACCTATCATCAATCAGAATTTTATTTTAAAATGTTTGCCGGGTAATTATGTTTGTCAGAGGATTTGTGATGAAAAGCTGACTGTTGAGCCAGGCTGTCAGTATACAGTCGGTCGGGATTCCTTCGGAAATAAAACTATAAGCGGCACAATAGCAGCAGAGCATAAGGAGTTTATGTTTTCGATAAAGGGTAAAGCTGTTTTAAGCAGGTATAAAATTATGGATGATTTGGACAGGGTGTTTTTGTATCCAAGTCAGAAAACAGGCTTAAGTGACGAAATGAAGGACTTTTACAATTCCCTTGAGCCTTCAGGGGATAAATTTCAGGCAGCAGAGCTTATTTCCGAT
>CALIRN010000077.1 GCA_938042265.1 uncultured Eubacteriaceae bacterium | reverse complement strand
GGGCAGCGGCGGACTTATCTGCATACTCTTATAACCGTAATGAAAAGGCATTGCATTGCAGTGCCTTTTATAAATGTAAAATTTATTGCATTTTATGGGGTGTTATGTTACAATTTATAATATATTGGAGGGCCGACATGATACGAGCAGAGCACATCAGTAAAAAATATAAAAATACGGTTTTAAGGGATATTACCTTTACTGCGGATAAGGGTGAGTGTATAGGTATTTTAGGCGCCAATGGCTGCGGCAAAACAACTTTGCTTACAATTATGGCAGGTGTACGGCGTGCAGACGGCGGTAAGCTGTATTATAATGATGAGTTGGCTTTAGGCAATAAGGGTGTATGCTGCAGGTATACAGGCTATGTTCCCCAGACCAATCCTTTAATTGAGGAGCTGAGCTGTAGGGATAATCTCAGGCTGTGGTGCAGTACAAGCCTTAAGGAGCTGCTTAGCCGTAAGGAAATTAAACGGCTTGGAATAGAGCAGTATATGGATAAAACGGTAAGCGGACTGTCGGGAGGTATGAAAAGGCGTCTTTCCATAGCAATAGCTCT
Source organism: uncultured Eubacteriaceae bacterium (assembly GCA_938042265.1). Taxonomy (GTDB): domain Bacteria; phylum Bacillota; class Clostridia; order Lachnospirales; family CAG-274; genus CALWRD01. The sequence continues at coordinate 4,681 of CALIRN010000077.1, read as the reverse complement.
TGCAGCAAACCCTCCTGTGCTTATACTTGATGAACCGGGTACGGCCCTTGATTTAAGAGGAAGAGCGGAAATAATTGATTACCTCTCGGACTATATCAGGGACGGCGGCACTGTGGTAATGACTACCCATATTGAGGCGGAAATAGAGCTTTGTACAAAGCTTTATATTATAAAGGAGGGTGTGCTTGTGCCTGTTGACAAGTCACTTTCCGTAAATGAAATTGCTAAATTAATGTAATGAGGGGAGAATTAAAAAATGAGTGATGAAAACAACATTTTAAACAATGAACAGGATAATAATGAAGAGGTAACTGCACATATGCAGGAGGGTGAAAGCATAACCTCTATGCAGTCTGAAGCTATAAATACGCAAACAGATGAGATTATGGATGAGCCGGTTAAAAAGAGTAAGGTTCACATAATTGCAGGTGTGGCAGCAGTAGCTGCGGTAATTGTTGCAGGTGCGGCAGTAATGGGTGCGGCAAGCCCGGAAAAGGCTCTTAAAAAGGCTTTTGCGACTACAGGTACGGCGCTGGCACAGCGTGACAGTGTATTTAAAAATATTGTTTCACCTGAGCTTAAAACAATTCTTGAAGATGGCAGCTATACCGTAAGTCAGAACTTTAAGGTGGAAAATTTGCCTGACAGTGAGGAGCTTAACGGTATTGGCATAAACACTGTAATGAATGTGGACAATGCTTCAAAGCAGGGTAATTTCAGTATTAAAGGCAATTATAATGGTATTAATCTGGATGTGATTAATGCTTATACTGATAATGAGGTAATACTGTTAAATATGCCTATGCTTTGCGATACTATTTTTTCGGTATCGACAGAGGATATTTTAGGTCAGATAAAGGCATCTCCTGTGTTTTCACATTATCTTGAGGAGGCTGACATAGATACGCAGGAGGACATTTCCTTTAAGGTTTTTGACAAGGCAGAGGTAGGTGATGAGAGTAGGGAAATTGCTGAAATCTATTTTGAAAACCTTGAGGCGCTTACCAAGGCTATGAAGTATGGAAAGGCTGATGCAAAGGACATAGAACTGGCGGACGGAACAGTTAAGTGCAAGGGCTATACCGTTGATATACCGTCAGCCGCCGCTACAAACTGTTTTGCCGGTACGCTTTCACAGATTTATAACTGTGAGGCAGTACAGGAGCAGCTTAAGGATTCGGCAGCGGTTAAATATGCCACAGAAGGATATTCAAGCCCTGATGAGTTTATGCAGGAATATAACGATACAATCGAGGATATAACAACAAAAACAATAATAGGTGATGTTACGGCAGTATTTTATGTTAATAAGGGTATAATAGTTGACAGTGAAATTATTGCTGATGTAACCTACGATGGTGATACCGTAAAGTTTACGGTTACAGGGGGGCTTGATACAGATAATAGTCTTGATATTAAACTTAGCCTTGACAACGGCATTGGCAATCCAAGTGTAGCAGCTTATTCTGACAGTATTGAAAAGTCGGATACTCTTAAGGAAAGCTATTCTTTATCTTTTGGGGATAGCTCTGAGAGTGAAGCAACAATTAAGTTTGAAAGCAATTACAACGAATTAACAGGTGATATTGCCGCATCATTAAATTTGGACGGTGATGGCATTGAAGGTATGGCCTTTGATATAGCTGGTTACCTTAACCAATCTGATATTGGTATAAAGTTTGATGCCCCAAGTATGAAAATTCAAAGCCAGGGAGAGTCTTTGGGCGAGTTCAGCTATGATTTAAGTATTGATAAGCTTGACGGAGAGATTGAAAAGCCTGAGGGTGATATTGTCAGAATACTTGAGATTTCGGAAAGTGAATTTGAGGATATTTATTCGGACATTCAGCGTGGAATTTTTGGGCTTATGATGCAGTTAAGCTAAAAAGGAATTAGCTATGTTTTTTATAAAACTGACATTGTTAAAAATTAAAAGGATGCTGAGGTTTCTGCCGGGTGTTTTGGCAGGAGCCTTGGCTCTTTGCTTTATTATGGGGATTTTTGCCTTTGGAGCAGATAAGTTTATTTATAAGGAAAATACCGTAGTTAAGCAACAGGTGGGGGTTGTGCGTCCCGAGGAGGATAAATATATTGACATTGCACTTAATTTGCTTAAAAATATAAAGAGCGTGGAGACTATCTGTGATTTCAGCTATGTGGATAATGAGGAAGCGGCACTTGAAATGCTTGAAAACGGTGAGCTTGATGCGGCAGTAATACTGCCATATCACTTTATACAGGATATTGTACACGGAAAAAATACTCCGGCAAAAGTTATAATGCCGGAAAACAGCGGACTGTATGCCAAGGTGTTTAAGGACCTTGCCGATAATGGTATAGGTATGCTTGCTGATGTACAGGCGGCTGTTCAGGGCGCATATTATGCTGTAGATGATAAAGACAGCCCGCTTTTGGAGGAAAAAAATCAGGATTTTAATATGGTATATTTTGATATTTTCCTGCCAAGGGAGGAGCTGTTTAGAGAAAGGCAGGTTTCGGCTTCTGATGTGCTTAGCCTTTCAAAGTATTATGGTATTATGGCAGTTATTGTTATTATGCTGCTTTGCGGTATGTGTCTGGGTTTTACCATAGGTGGAGAAAATAAGGCATTTGCTGAAGCCGTAAAGCGAAAGGGGATGGGCAGGGCAGTCCTCTTTGCGGCAAATAATATTACCGTAATTGTCTTTTATATTATGCTTACGGCTGTTGTCATGGGCGGAGTTTATGCAGCAGGAACAGATATGAGATTTGATATTGGTGCAATCGCTCTTGCCGTTATACTGATATCGGCGCTGGTATGCGGAATATATACTGTGTTTTCGCCTTGGGCAGGAGCATTGATTTTATTTGTAATAACGCTTGTATCTGCCTTTGTGGGCGGCGCAGTACTGCCGGAGGCATTTTTGCCGGATAGTGTGGCACATTTCACCTGTTACAGTCCCGTATATGTGTTGTTTGACTGTCTGTCAAATATTTTTATGAAAAATTTTGTGTTTGGCTCATGGGCGGTTTATTTTATCACACTGGTCGGAATATATGCAGTTACATTTCTTGTTCAAATATACAGAGAGGTGGCAGATGTATGAGATATTTAAGTATTTTTATTATTTATATTAAAAGATGTCTGAAAAGTCCCTCATTTATTATTGCTGCCGTAATAATTCCTTTGCTTATTCCCTTTATTGGCTCTGTAAATACAAGTGACGCAAGAGGTCTTAAGGCGGGCTTTTACTGTCAGGACAATAAGGAGCTGGAGGCAGCTTTGTTTTCTGCCGACGGAATGGTTAAATTTATCGCATACGACAATGCGGAAGCTTTAAGTCGAGATGTGGAAAATGAAACACTTAACTGTGGCTATATTCTTTCAAAGGATATTTTCACAGATATAACTGATAATAAAAATGGCGCAATTATCTGTTTAAAAGCACCCTCATCAATGCTTACGGAGGTGGCGAACGAAGCCCTTTTTGCTGTGTTTGCAAAGCTTTACTCACCCGATATTGCAGAAGATTACCTGCAAAGGGAAAATATCAGCTATGACAGGGAAAAATTAAGGCAGTACTATAATGATTATTTAAGTCAGGGCAAGGCGATAAGCATTGAATACGGCTATACAGACAGTCCTTTGATAAATGAAGAGGATAATAATGTCAATACTGACAGCCTGGGAGGTCTGTTGGCTTTGTATATTATGCTTGGAGGGGTACTGGGAATTAATATATGGCTTAAGGATGAAAACAACAGTGTGCCCTTTGGCATAATGAATGTGATAGCCGCTGTGACAATTCTTTCAGTTTGCTCTGCCATAGCTATTGCAGCAATGAAAAATATAAATTTATTGTATATAGTAAGACTTTTATTATATGCGGTATTTACTACAGGCTACTGTGCAATAATAAAAGCATTGTTTGGCAGAACTTCACTTATATGCGGATTGCTGCCAATCCTTGTTTTGGGCAGTCTTATCCTGTGCCCTGTATTTATTGATATTACGGCAATTTTGCCGCAACTTGTCTGTGTAAGGTATATTTTTGCGCCTTATTATTATTTGGCGGATATGTCCGTGCTTGTTATTGGTACATCCGTTATTGTGGCGCTTTGTTTTGTGTTAAAGACTGTAAGGTCATTAAATTAGTATAAAATATACATTACCATAGGCATTAGTCTGCTTTGTCTATGGTAATTTTTTGCTTATAAAAATTATTTCTTTATATATTCATAATATCCCTAACCATGCAATCCGGTGTATTTTGCGAAAAGTATTAATGGTATTTGTACTGACGTTCTCATTGCATTTAAGCCTGAAAGATTATATTCATAAGACGGCAGCTGATTTGAATTTGTATATTTATGATGGGCTTGTTAAAAAGGACTATAATCAGTCCGTAAAAATTATTGCATTTATTTTTAAAAAAAGTTGTAAAATATATATTATCAGACAGTGCAGTTATTAAATATTATACCGTTACCTGTTATTTTTTTGTCAAATATGCGTGAAATGAAAAAGTGCCTGAAAACAGGCACTTTTCCCAGAGAAGTTTATAAAATTGTAATTAACCGAAGTATCTGTCAAGTAAGCCCTTGAAAGCCTTACCGTGTCTGGCTTCGTCCTTGCACATTTCGTGTACAGTGTCATGGATAGCATCCAGGTTCAGAGCTTTTGCACGAGTGGCAATACGTT
>CALIRN010000076.1 GCA_938042265.1 uncultured Eubacteriaceae bacterium | reverse complement strand
CGCAAAAAACGCCTTATCCTTTACTTTAAGCTCGGACTTTTTAAGATTATGTTTTTTAAGCTGCTTTGGGTAAAGATATTTTTTGGCTATGGCAAGCTTTTCCTCCACAGTATAGCTTGAAAGCTCAATAATATCCATTCTGTCCCTTAAAGGTGCAGGTATGGTGTCAAGGCTGTTGGCAGTGCATATAAAAAGCACCCTGCTTAAATCAAAGGGCATATCTATATAATTATCTCTGAAGGCATGGTTCTGCTCGCTGTCCAGCACCTCCAAAAATGCCGACGCAGGGTCACCCTTATAATCACTTGAAAGCTTGTCAATTTCATCAAGGAGAATAAGAGGATTTGCCGTACCTGCCTGCCTTACTGCGGAAATAATGCGTCCCGGCATGGCTCCGATATATGTCTTTCTGTGTCCTCTGATTTCAGCTTCATCATGGACACCGCCAAGGCTGAGCCTTACATATCTGCGGTTTAAAGCCTGTGCAACGGACCTTGCAACGGAGGTTTTACCTACACCGGGAGGCCCTGCAAGGCACAGTATTGAGCCGCTGCTGTTGCTGCCCGACAGTTTTACCGCAAGAAATTCTATTATTCGTTCCTTAACCTTTTCAAGCCCGTAATGGTCACGGTCAAGTATTTTCTCCGCCTTAGTCAAAGAGCTGTTCTCCTTTGAGTAAATACCCCATGGCAGTGAAAGCACCTCATCAATATAATCCCTGACAACCGAACCCTCCTGTGCACCCATTGGTATGCGCTTAAGCCTGTCAAGTTCCTTTTCAAGCTTTTCTCTTGCATATTCGGGCAGGGAAAGAGCATCCATTCTTTCCCTGTATTCGGCAATCTCTCCGTTAATACCCTCATCCCCCAACTCATCATTTATAACCTTAAGCTGTTCACGGAGGAAATATTTACGCTGCTCCTTTTCAATATTGCTTTTTACCCTGCGGGTAATTTCGCCTTTTATAGCCAGTACATCATTTTCCTTATTAATAAGAGCCGTAAGCTCAATACCTCTTTCATAAACATCAAGTGTTTCAAGAAGCCTCTGCTTAGCCTCAACGGAAATATCCAGTCCTGAGGCTATATGATCCAAACCCAGGCTGAGGCTTTCCGCATCGGCAAACCTGCGGATATCACCCTCCATAAAGCGCGGATTAAGAGAGGCGTGCTTAAGCATTGCCTCTCTTAAGGACTTAAGCATTGCCTCAATATGCAGCTCATCAGTATTTAAAATACTTTCTTCTCTTATAACCTCGCCCTTAAGGTAGGCAGTGCCCCTGCTGTCAATATTGCTTATCCTGGCACGCATAAGCCCCTTTGCATTAATACGCGCTATACTGCCTGGGATACGCGCAACCTTGTTGATTTTGGCAATTACACCCATACTGCAAAGGTTGTCTGCCTTTATGACCTCCTCTGCAGGGTCCTCCTGCGCCACCACAAAAACAAGACCTCCCTTTTCCATTGCCGCTTCCATGGCATCAAAGGATTTACGCCTTATCAAATCCACATTAAAACCCGTATCGGGAAATACACACATTCCCCTTAAGGCTATAACAGGCAGGTGAAAAATTCTATCTTCAAAATCTATCATTAATAATCATTCCTTATAATTAATACATACTGATTTTATTATACCATAATCGCAACAAAAACAAGGCTGGAGGCTTTGTTTTTGCAGATTATGGTACGAAACAAGTCGGCTTTGACGGCCTATGAGTGCAAAAGCAAAGCTTTTGCTGAGAATTAGCCATAAGGCTAAGGCTCTTAAACACATATATGTTTATTATATCATACTTTTATTAAATTTAACAGTAAAAGTCGGTTTAATTATATATATTTATTTAAGAGCAGACTTTCCTAAAAGTTAAAGGGATTTGCAAAAGCATTTTCAGCAACGCAAAAAACTGCCGCACCTTACGGCTGCGGCAGTTTAAATTTACATATTACTTTTTTAATTCCGTCCACATTTGGTCATAAACGGCAAGGGTGTCCGCATCAAGGTTTGATACATAATAACCGCTTGCAACAACCTCGGCAGGAGGATTTTTTGCTGCATTTTCCGAATATTCCTCACCCATTAAATCAACGGCTGCTCTGTTTGCACAGATATAAGGGAATTCCTCAAGTACCATCTGCATATTTTCAGGTTGATTAATAAAGTTAAGGAACTTATATGCGTTTTCCGCATTTTTTGCACCGCTGGTTATGCACCAGTTATCAAAGAAAAGGTATGGACCCTCCTTGGGGAAAGCAATTTCAATTGCAGGGTTTTCCGCATTAGCCATGGCAATCTCAGCACTCCAGCAGAAAGCAAGGTTGCAGTCGCCTGAAATAAGTGCCGACTTAGGGCTGTCACTATCGTACAGTTTGATGTTAGGCTTAAGTGTAAGCAGCTTTGCCTTAATTTCATCCAGCTTTGCAGTATCCTTTTCGCTGAAGTCATAGCCCAGTGTTAATGATGTCATACCGATAAGCGCTCTGTAATCGTCAAGAACAACCAACTGGTTTGCATACTTTGAGTCGAAAAGCTGGTCGTATGAGTCAATGGTATCCGTAATCTTGTCAGTATTTACGGCTATACCGCCCACACCGCCGAGATAAGGCAGGGAATATTTATTGCCCGGATCATAACTTGGGTCCAGATAGGATTGGTCAAAATTATCCATAACGGTAATTTTTGAGGAGTCAAGCTCCTGAACAAGCCCCTGACTTATTACCTGTTCAACCATATAGTCGCTCGGCTGGATAATATCAAAGGCTCCCTCCTCCTCGGATTTAACCTTTGCAAGCATATCCTCGTTTGATGAGTAGGTTGACATATTAACCTTAATGCCTGTTTCCTCCTCAAACTTGTCAATTACAGCTTCGGGGACATACTCCGTCCATACATAGATATTAAGCTCACCGCCGTCTGCAGAGGCACTTTCAGAGCCTGCCCCGCCGTCTCCGCCGCAGCCTGCCATTGACATGGTCATAACAGCGGCTAACATTAAACTAAAAAATTTCTTCATTACAAATCGCCCCTTTTTAATTGTTTTTATTTTTAGTAAATATACCCGATTGCGTCAGCACAACCAGAATTATGGTACCGATAAGTATTAATGCGGACAGAGCATTTACATCCGGCGCAACACCGCTTTTAATACTCTCCATTACCTTAAGCGGAAAGGTCTTTGTCTGTCCGTTTGTAAAATAGCTTATAATAACATCATCTATTGACAGGGTGAAAGCAAGCAGTGCACCGCCGCCGATACCCGGCGCAAGCACCGGCAGAGTAATATTAAAGAAGGTCTTTATTCTGTTTGCGCCCAAATCCATTGAAGCCTCCTCAATAGAGTTATCATAGCCTGCAAGCCTTGCCCTGATATTAAAAATAACGTAGGGTATACAAAAGGTAATATGTGCCATTATAAGGGATAGCATACCTCTTGGAATATGTACGTTTGCAAACAGTGTCAGCAGTGAAATGCCCAGCACTATCTCAGGAATGACAACAGGTATGTAAAGCAGTGAATCAATTGCCTTTTTACCTCTGAATTTATACTTATACATACCTACAGCCGCCAAAGTGCCTATACAGGTGGCAAGCAGAGTCGATACCACCGCAATTACCATTGTATTGCCAAAGGAGCTTAAAAGAGTATCGTTTTCAAACAGCTTTACATACCATTTAAAGGTAAATCCCTTCCAGCTCAGATATGGCTTTGTTGTTGTGGCATTAAAGGAGTTAACCACAATAACACTGATAGGCAAAAACAGAAACAGATATATCAGAGTGCAGTATATTATACTCAAGCCCTTTATTGCATTGCGCTTTGTTTTTCTTGACATATGTCACACCCCCAGATTTTCCATATCGCCGCCGCACTTCTGATAAAGTTTTACAAGCAGTAGCGTTATTGCAATAAGTATAATTGAAAGCGCCGCACCCAATGGCCAGTTGTTGCCGCTTTGAAACTGTCTTTCAATAAGGTTGCCGATAACGTCCGAGTTTCCGCCGCCAAGTATATCCGATACAAAGAAAAATCCCAGTGTAGGTATAAATACCATTATGGAGCCGGAGAATATACCGCTCATAGTAAGCGGAAATATTACGTGCAAAAAGGTTTTATATCCTCTTGCGCCCAAATCGGAGGACGCCTCCAGCAGGCTTTTATCCAGCTTTTCAATGGCCGTATAAAGAGGGAGCACCATAAACGGAAACAGACAGTAAACCATGCCCAGCACCGTTGTGCCCCTATTAAACAGAAATTCCACCGGCTCTGAGGTTATATGTAAAAGCTGCAGCAGGCTGTTAAGCCAGCCGTTTGTACCTAAAAATGTACGCCAGCCGTAAATCCTTATAAGTGAGTTTGTCCAGAAGGGAATAATAACCAACATATAAAGTACAGCCTTTTTTCTGCTGACCGTCCTTGCTATCAGATAGGAAAAAGGATAGGCAAGCACTATACATAAAACCGTTGTAAGCGCAGCAATAACAAGGGATTGAATATAAATCTGTACATAATTTGGATCAGCAAGTCTCTTGTAATTATCAAAGGAAAACCTATAAACCACACTGAAGGTATTTTTATCAATTGAGCAAAAGCTCATAATAAATACATATATAAGAGGTATTGCCACAAAAAACGCAAGCCACAGTACTACGGGACCAACCATAACGGCGGCAGGTATAACCGTAGAGCGCATATTATGTCTAGTCATTTTAACCGCCTCCTTAGCCCATTACAACATCCTCAACCGCACGGAAGAAAATATCATCTGCTGAGTGGATAAGCTTTGCATCTTCCTTTTCCCAATACAGATATACAGCTCCGTCCTTGGGAAGCTGCTGACCTGCCAGCCTTTCAATCTTAATCTCGCTGCCGTTTTGAAGCTGAACAATGGTTTTTAAAACAGAGCCTACATAAACCTGCTCCTTAACCGCACCGGCAATAGAGAAGCCCTCCACGGGTACTGACGAATACTTCATTCTTTCAGGTCTTACGGAAATTGCAACCATTTCACCCGGTCTGTAATCACTGCCATGTGCCATAGCGGTGCCTACCTCCAGGGTAACAGCCGCTTCACTGCCGTTAATTGATGAAATACAGCCTTCAAACAGATTTGTTTCGCCAATAAAGGTGGCAACAAACTTTGTTGCAGGCTTTTCATAAATATCCTCAGGCTGAGCAATCTGCTCCAGAACACCGTCGTGCATAATAGCAATTCTGTCGCTCATGGACAGCGCCTCCTCCTGGTCATGGGTTACATAAATAAATGTAATATTAAGCTTGCGCTGTAATCTTTTAAGCTCCAGCTGCATCTGCTTTCTCAGCTTCAGGTCCAGGGCGCCCAAGGGCTCATCAAGCAAAAGCACTCTGGGCTGATTAATAAGCGCCCTTGCAATGGCAACCCTCTGCTTCTGCCCGCCTGAAAGCTGTGAGGGGTAACGCTTTTCAAAACCGCCCAGTTGTACAAGCTCCAGCATTTCCATAACCCTGTCATATATCTCCTTTTTGGGAGTTTTTTTCATTTTAAGACCGTAGGCCACATTGTCAAATATGGTCATATGGGGAAAAAGCGCATAGCTTTGGAAAACCGTATTTACATTTCTCTCAAACGGCTCCTTGTTTTCAATGCTTTCACCCTCAACCTTAATAGTACCCGATGTAGGCTCCTCAAAGCCTGCAATCATCCTCAGGCTTGTGGTTTTGCCGCAGCCCGATGAGCCGAGCAGGGTAAGAAACTCACCCTCGTATACATCCAAATTCAAATCCTTTACAACATGGTTTGCGCCGTAAATTTTATTAACGTTCCTAAGCTCAACTATTACCTTTTTATCCAATACTATCACTCCCTTATTTACAGAGCCTTGCTGCCTCTTTCACCGGTTCTGAGCCTTACGGCGTCTTCAATATTTCTTATAAATACCTTACCGTCGCCAACATGGCCCGTTACAATCTTTTCACGCATGGCGGTTATAACCTGCTCAACGGTATCATCTGCCATAACTGCCTCAACCCTTATTTTAGGCAGCAAATTAATTGTTGTTTTAAAGCCCTTGATTGTATTAACCATCTCATCAAGAGCGCCCTTTTGGGTACCGCAGCCCATAACGCTTGATATTGTCATACCTCCGCAGTGAACACTGTCTAAAATTTCCTTAACGGTTTCAAGCTTTTCAGGTCTGATAATAATAACTAATTCCTTCATAAATAAACTCCTCCTTAAAGTGTCAAGGATATCCATACTCCTGCCGAATGTAACGTTAAGTAATACGAGATACTTACCATATCGGTTAAAACAAAAAAGCGGCGATATTTCAAAATGAAACATCGTCGCTCATCACTTGACTTTTATATTGATATATAATTTATACAACTTTCAGGGCTTTATTTCAAGTAGCAATAAAAATTATTTATCCCGCACTTATTAAGTACCTTATACTCAAATATAATTATAAAGGTTACTGTCCGTCCTCCAAACGTACCAGTTTAAATAACTGAATACGGCTGTTAATATCCATTTTTTTGTAGATATTAAGTATGTGCTTTTTCAGTGTATTTATGCTGATTACAAGCTGCTCGCAGATTTCCTCGTTGTCAATGCCCCTGATAAGCAGGGTAAGTATATCCTTTTCACGCCTGGTAAGAGAGTATTTTTCCACCGCCTCTTCAATGCTGATACGACTGCCTCCCGCAAGCAGTCTTTCCCTCTCCTTATTCAGGCGGAAAGCAAGGTGATCCTTAAGCATATTAATAAGAAAAATATCATCATAGGTAAAATTATCCTTGCCTATTGTACGGTAAAGAGTAACAACGCCCAAAAACCGCTGACCGTATGCAAGCACCATCTGCAGAGAGTAATGCCAACCGTTAGGCATATAAACCTTTTTATAATAGTCCGTCTGCACCCTATGGTCATCAGGCATAATATCCGTTTCCCTGTAAACCATACTTCTGCCGCTGTGCATAACACCCCTGCTGTAATCCAAAGTGTCAAACCTTGCGCTGAAGGTTTCATCGCAGTTATAGGTCACAGGGCTGCAAAGGTCATTGCTGCCGTCAGTTTTGGATAAGAAAAAATCCGCACTGTCAAAGTCCAACAGCAGCTTAATCTGTTCAAGAAAGTTAACGCGCATTTTATCAAAATTTTCCGAGGTATATATTTTGTAAATTATATCATTTAAAACCAGCCAGTCATTGGTTTCCAGTCTGTTCACAACAAAAACCTCCCCATAGGATTTTACTAAAGTATAACCCAATCGGCAGGTTTATGCAAGAATTTATTTTTGCCCGGTTGCCTTGAAAAGTCATTAAAGTACCTTATCTTAATTTGCTTTTTCAGGCATAATCACACATAACTCCCATACTGCTGTACAGATTAAACAAAATTCATATAATGGTCACAGTAGATATTTATATATGTATTGCCATCTTGTAATTACCATAACTGTACTATATAATATTGTTATCAAAAACTTAACAAAAAGGTTTACAAAATTTTACATTGCTGATATAATACTGCTAAGCAAAGGGGAGTTAACGGCGGTTACTCCTGACCCCCTGAAAGGGGGTGTTAAAATGGCAGAGGTCATTTGTTACTTAACAATACTGCTCCTGTTGGTTTTAATTATAAAAAAGTAACCGCCTATAGCCGTAAACTATAAGCGGTTACTCTATCATCTTTTTACATATTTTGGGGTGGGGAGTAACTGCTGTTGTTCCCCTTTGTGATTTCATTATATCACATCTATATTTTATGTCAAGACAAAAATTTTATGAATAATATTCTAAAAACCGCTTAATCCCCTGTAAAACATTTTTATTTCCTTTTTGTTAAAATTTATAGCATACGGAGGATACGCATGGATAAATCTCAATTAATGGATCTAATAGACCAAATAAATCTTACAACACGTACGGTTAAAACTCTATTGAACACTGCCGATGACATAATAGCCACAGGCGGCTATATTGAGGCGCAGGACTTAATAGAATTGTCCTTAAAGGTACTTGATGACTTTTCAAAAACAATATCTGCCGAATATGAAACAAAAATTTTAAATATGTAAAAAACAAATAAAATTATAAAAAAGTAACCGCCTATAGCCGTAAACTATAAGCGGTTACTCTATCATCTTTTTACATATTTTGGGGTGGGGAGTAACTGCTGTTGTTCCCCTTTGTGATTTCATTATATCACATCTGTATTTTATGTCAAGATAAGCTTTCACGAAAAATCTACTTTGGCGGTGCGAAGCCGATTTCACACATAGTAGTTTTTTATAACTTTTCAGCATTGTGAAATGCATTGCATATTTTACCATTTTTAACCATTTATTAATGTGTGATATATTTCACATTTAATCATTTATAAAGGAATTTGGAGACCTTGGCAATATGCTTTGGCAATATGATACATATTTCACATATAGCTGTTTTTTATATTATTTTTGCATTGTGAAACGTATCGCATATTTTACCATTTTTAACCATTTTATAATGTGCAATGTATTTCACGTTTAATCATTTATAAAGGCATTTGGAGACCTTGGCAATATGCTTTGGCAATATGATACATATTTCACATATAGATGTTTTTTGTATTATTTTCGCATTGTGAAATGTATCGCATATTTTACCATTTTTAACCATTTATTAATGTGCAATGTATTTCACATTTAAT
>CALIRN010000075.1 GCA_938042265.1 uncultured Eubacteriaceae bacterium | reverse complement strand
CGTTGACATACCCACAATGGTATTGCCTATTTCCTCTGTCGACTTATATTCGCCTGTAATCTGTACGGGAACCTTGCTGCTGCCAAGCTCCATATTTCCGCCAGGTATATTAATATTTCTTGCCTGTAAATAGGTGCCTATATCTGTGGGAGAAATTCCGTACTGCTGAAGTCTGGACAGGTCAAGCAATATATGAATTTCACTGTCAACCTCACCCTCTATATCAACAGCCTTTACACCATCCGCATCATCAAGCTCATCCTTAAGCTCCTCCGCTACAGTCTTAAGCTGCTCATAGCTGTAGTTATCGGAGGATATGCCGAGTATAAGTCCGTAGGCAGAGGTAAAGTCTGTTTCCACCTCAGGCTCATAAGCTGCCGACGGAAGCTCCGCCTTTGCCTCGTCAACCTTATCCTTAAGGTCCTCCCAGTGCTTGTCAATTTCACTATCGCTCATATTTTCAAGCTTGATTTTAACCACTCCCACACTGTCCATACAATAGCTGTCTATCTGCTTTATATCCGCAACCTCGTTTATATGATCCTCCAGGGGCTTGATAATATCCTTTTCAACGTCCTCGGGAGCAGCGCCGGGATATATACACTTTACTGTGGCTATAGGACTGCATACTACAGGATTTTCCTGCATCTCCATATAAGGATACATACCAAAGCCAAAGGCAAGCACCGCTATACAAAGCAGAATAACTATGCTTTTGTGCTCAACACTTTTTTTAATCATTGCCGTTCACCTCCAAAATGCCGTTTGCTTAAAACAACCCGGTATTTTCCGCAATAACGCTGTCACCGTCATTAAGCACAAACTGCCCCTCGGTTACCAACCTGTCACCGTTTGCAAGGCCACTTAAAATCTCTATTTTATCGCCTCTGATTTCTCCTGTTTCGACCGAAACCTTTTTAACACTGTCCTCTCTGTCCAAAACATATACCACATCACCCTCAGGCATACTTATTATGCTGTCCACGGGCACAAGTATCCTGCTTTCTCCCCAAAAAAGAATATCCGTACTGCATATCATACCTGATTTAAGTGCGCCGTCCTTATTATCCGCAGCTATATTTACGGTAAATGTCCTTGTTGAGGTATCGGCAAGGGCACCTATTTCATCAACGGTGCCCTCTATTGTATCCTCAAGCCCGTAAACGTGTATGAGTGCCTTCTGCCCCTTTT
>CALIRN010000074.1 GCA_938042265.1 uncultured Eubacteriaceae bacterium | reverse complement strand
CCCGTTTTAAGCTTTAAGATGTAGTTTTTAAAAACATCGGGCATAACAAGTCTGTCAAACAGTGCTTCAACACTCAAAACAACAGTAAGGTTTTCGCCGTTTAAAAGCCTCGCAAGCACCTCAAAACGATTTTTCACAATATCTGCGCTTTTTACATCTGCACTGTAAAATATAATATCCTTTGAGGGGTAAAAACATACCATGTTTTTAAGGAAGCACCCCAAATCCTGAGCAAGCTCCTTTGCCTTAAGCTCCGAGCCCGTAATTACAAGCTGCGGTACGTTTTTATCCTGAGCTATGCCATAAATGAGATGTGCCTTCTGACCCTCGGCAACGCCTGTTGCAAGCACTGTTTGGCAGCCCTCAGCCATTAATTTGTTTAACCGCCTGTACTCTCTGTTTTCGTCAAGCAGTGTTTTAAATACATTCATTTTTTCACCTCAAAAGATGGTCCTACTCCGTCTTTTCCGCCTTGCTGATCTTTTTATTGTATCTGTTCATTGCGTCCTTTACATCACCGTCGTTTTTAACAATGCTGACAACGGCATCGGCGGCATCCGTAATGCCCTTTATGATGTCGGGTTTTTCCTCCTCTGTAAAGCGGCTTAAAACGTAGTCCTTTAAATCCCATTCCTTTGGCTTTTCGCCAACACCTACACGCACCCTTGTAAAGTCATCATAGCCCAGCTGATACATAATGTTTCTAAGCCCCTTTTGGCCTCCGTCAGTGCCCTTTGCACGCACCCTTATATATGAAAGAGGCAGATTAATATCGTCGCATACGATTATTATATCCTGCTTTTCACACTTATAAAAGCTGACGGCCTCACGCAGGCATTCACCGCTTAAATTCATATATGTTATAGGCTGCAGAAGCACAACCTTTTCAAAGCCGATGCGCCCCTCGCCCATAACCGCCTTGAATTTACTTTTGTTCATATCAATATTATAGTCATAAGCCAGCTTTGCTATAACCTCAAAGCCTACATTGTGACGTGTACCCCGATAATCTCTGCCAGGGTTACCAAGACCGACTATTATTTTCATTTTTACAGCCCTCCTGTATATAACAAACTTAGGGGCGTTTTTTCAACGTCCCGATTTTTGATGTATTTTGATGTGTTAAATAGCAGTAAAGGATATTTGTGCTCCTTACCTAATAATATGGTAAGCACTCTGCGCTTTAGAAGCAGAGAACTTACTCTGTTGGTTAAATTACCAGAATAGTATAGCATAAATCGGTTTGGTTTGCAATACAAAAACGGCACAGGCAAAAGCCTGCGCCGTTTAAAATATTTATTTAAGCTGTCCAAATGAGGTTGTATTGTAAATACCCTTTTTACCATCTACCGCTTTATTTGTGGAGCTTAAGGAAATTATATCCTTACTTTCAATTTGAACAATGCTTATTTCAGGTGTTACATATAATTTTCTCATCGTCAAATCCCCTCCTTAATTTGCAGAATATGTGTAGGTTTCAGCCTCACCGTAAACAGTTGTGTCGCCGACAGTTGTAAACGGAACAACAAAGAAGGTATTGCCGTCAGCTAATCCTGATAAAGTAAATGATGCAAAGAAATATCCGCTTTCAGCATTTCTGATTATTGTTTCGCCGTCAACTACCTCATCAGCAACTACAGACGTATCAAGGATTTTTGCATCTGCTGCCTTTGCTGAATCAGCAGATAAGCCTGCGCCAAAGCCGACCTTGTCAGCCTTTGCAAGGTCAGCCTCTGCAACCTTACCGATTACATAAACCGTACCCTCAGCACCCTTAACAACGCTGTCAAATACAAATACGTTGGTTACGGTTGATGGTGTACCTGTTGTAACAAGTGTAATACCGTAAATATATGCAGTACTTGTAGCAACAATCTCAACATAGCCGTTTGCCGCATCTTCAGCTGTAGCAGAATATGTTGTTGTGTTTGCATCAGCAGCCGTACCGCCAACAGTATAATTATACTGACCCGGATATA
>CALIRN010000073.1 GCA_938042265.1 uncultured Eubacteriaceae bacterium | reverse complement strand
TCCCCCTATTGCAAGCTTGATAACCTCAATTTTAGTATCCATATTAAGCACCTCCGTATATTTACAAATCACTTATTATAATGCTGTCGGACCCTGTACCGCCCTCATATTTTCCCAAATCAACAATAACCAGCTTAATATCGCCTGTCAGCAGCTCGGTATCATCAACCTGTATGCCTATGGCGCCCTGTGTTGCGGAGGCATTGTACATACTAAGTCCACACTCCTGCGCAAATTCCTTATACACAGTACCGTATCCCTGCAATAAACCCAGATAAACAATTCTGTGTGAGCAGGTATATATCTCCTTATAGGGCTTACCGTTCATAGTATATCCGCCTGCAAAGGTATCCGCATTAACCGTATATATGGTAACTCCCCCGCTAATTTTAGAGGTAATATTATCCAGAGCCTCCTGTACGGCATTAGATATTGGCTTTTCTAAATCCGCAGTATTATCCGCATTTCCAAGCCCTACCTGTTCCTTTGTTACACCATGGGGATTATTGCCGTCACTTTCATGAGTATGTATTACCTCATCTATTATTGTATAGTTATCGTTAAAAATATCTACATTATAATATTCGTCCTGTGCAGGCAAAGTCATATTATAATTTGTTGTTTTACTGCTCATATAAATCCCTCCCTTACTCTAATTTAAGTGCTATTATAAGTCTGCCATCAAATATATCCGGAACAACAAATTTGCTGCCGTTTAACTCAAAAATCGTCCTTTCCGTAGGAGCATTGCCCGTTAAAAGATATGCCCCTTCAGGTATGCAATCCGTATAAGGCATGATAAATTTAGTCAGCAGTGTTTGATTTCCTATTGCAAGATTCTTAATAAGATTATTAGTCATTGATTCGTTATAAATTCTGCAAATACTTTCAATACCTGCTTGTATGGTATAATAAGGTATTGTACTGTTTGCCGGATATGCTGCAGCAAATGCAATATTTTTTGATATATTATTGCTGTCTGTGCACTTCAAATGATACACTGTAGCATTTCTTGCCACATTTTCTGTCGTGTATAGGTGAAGCATACAATCGTTCTCATTTTGTGCTACAAATAAGTATACTGTTTCTATGTTTGTTATACTATGTCCGGTAAATGTTGCACTTACTGATAAAGTTGTTGCATCGCTGCTATAAATATATCCCGCCAAATATCTTTCAGGAGCAGTTGTCATAAGATTACCGAAACAAATCCCTGCCCTGACATCATTAAACACAAACCTTACAGCCTTTAAAGTATCGCTTACATCAAATACCTCCGCTGTTCCAATATCTGATAGCAGACTGTTTAACCACACTGCTATTTTTGTATAAATTTGATCGTCCGTATCATCAGCCGCCAGACCCGCCGCCGTAAAAACATGATAATTATTTACACTGTATGCCATTTAAACCACCTCCGTATATATATCAATAACGCCACCATCAATGATACCTGTCGCTTTGATTGTTACTTCACCTGCAATATCACCCCCTGCCGATACAGGAGTCCCTCCCGATGTGCTCTCGCTTACTATAAGCAGCATAACATCACTTTTCCATACCTT
>CALIRN010000072.1 GCA_938042265.1 uncultured Eubacteriaceae bacterium | reverse complement strand
TAGACAAAGATGCTGAAATCACTCTTGAGGCTAATCCGGGTACGGTAAATATGTACAAGCTTAAAGACTATGTAAACAGCGGCATTAACCGTATCAGCTTTGGAGTGCAGGCATGGCAGGACAGGCTGCTGAAACGGATAGGACGTATACATAGTGGGGCAGATGCGGCAAGCAGTATTCTTATGGCTAAGGAGGCAGGCTTTCATAATATAAACTGCGATATTATGTTTTCTCTGCCAAATCAAAGCTGTAGGGATTTTATCGAAACAATTGAGAGGGTAACTGATTTACAGCCGAAGCATATTTCCGCATACAGCCTTATTATTGAGGAGGGGACGCCTTTATATGATATGTATAACAGGGGTGAAATAAAGCCTGTTGATGAATATTTGGACAGAAAAATGTATCATAGGTGTATCGGGCTTCTTGAAAAAAAGGGCTATAAGCAGTATGAAATATCAAACTTTGCAAAAGAGGGATATCAATGCAGGCATAATCTTGTATACTGGTACAGAGGTGAATACAAGGGCTTTGGTCTTGGTGCAGCTAGTCTTGTAAATGAGGTGAGGCTGAAAAACACCGAGGATTTTTATGAGTACATCAAGGGAAATAATGCTGTGGAAGCAGAAAGGCTTAGTACTGCCGATATGCAGGAGGAGTTTATGTTTCTGGGGCTAAGATGTAACAGCGGTATATCGGAAAAAAGCTTTTTTTATAACTTTGGTATAAGCATTGATGAAATTTACGGCAAGCAGATAAGTCAGCTTATTTCCAACGGGCTTATTATGCGTGAAAACGGGTGTATTAGTCTTACTGAAAGAGGCTTTGATCTTGCCAATATGGTTTTTGTTGAGTTTATGCAATAAGGAATAAGTTAAAAGTTAAAGATTAAAATTTATAAATAAGCTTTAGCTTTTATAAATTTTGTGCTATAATCATAATATAAATTTATTTAAATATAAGGGAGGTTTTTATTATGAAAGAGCTTAAAGGAACAAGGACAGAGGCTAACTTGATGACGGCCTTTGCAGGTGAGTCGGAGGCAACAAACAAGTATACATATTATGCATCAAAGGCTAAAAAGGACGGATATGTACAGATTGCGCAAATTTTTGAGGAAACTGCCGCAAATGAAAGAGAACATGCTAAAATGTGGTTTAAGCTGCTTGTAGGTATTGGTACCACAGCCGAAAACCTTAAGGCGGCAGCCGAGGGTGAAAACTATGAATGGACTGAAATGTATGCTGACTTTGCAAAGGAGGCAAGGGAGGAAGGCTTTGATGAAATAGCTAATTTGTTTGACGGTGTTGCAGCTATTGAAAAGACGCATGAAGAGAGATATAAAAAGCTTCTTGAAAATGTCAATGGCGGTCTTGTATTTACACGTGACGGGGATATGATGTGGGAGTGTTCAAACTGCGGTCATATCCATATTGGTAAGCAGGCGCCTGAGGTATGTCCCGTATGCGCCCATCCAAAGGCTTATTTCAAGCTCAGAGCAGAAAATTATTAATATAGCTCCAATACCCCTGATATGCATCAGGGGCATTTTATTGCTTACTGCTCAGGTACAACCGCAAAGAATATCAGGTCCCTGTCACTGTTATTTATAAGGCTATGTGTATGTCCCTTAGGACAGTAATGACAGGTACCGTCTGTAAGTGTTTCGGTGTTATCATCATAAATCAGGGTTGCCGTGCCATCGAGTATATAAATTATTTCGCTGCCCGTACTGTGGGTATGCAGACCGATAGAAGCCCCTGGGATAAGCCTTCCCTTCATAATTTTATTGTTGCTGTCAGTATACATAAAGGCATGATATTCCTTTTTACCGCCCTTAAAGGCAGGCAAAATCGTTTCTTCCATTTCGTTAAAGTTGATTATCATAATGCTCACTCCTTTTTTAATTTATTCAATAATATAATTTTATTACATGATTTGCGGCAAGTCAATGCCCGTATACATATTAATTTTACCATAGTAAGCTTTGGATTTATGCCTGTTTATTCTATTCACTTCATAATTTATATTAATAAGGATGTCCATAAGGATTTATATAACCTTCGGTATTCTTCATAAGGTAGAAATTTTAAGCTGAAAACGCAATGTATTAACAGCATTTCTGGCCTTGGATTTGCCTCTTTGATAAAGAGCAACGATGCTTTTTTGAATTCATCATCGTATTGTGGATGGGACATATTAACAACTCCTTTTTAGTATAGCAACAATTGTAATAAAATAAAGATGTTAATACAGGAAATTTATCAGATTTTTGACAATTATTATGCAAAAAACAATGTAAATACAATGTTGGCTTACAGCAGGACAGTACATACTTACGTTATTATAATTAATGAATTAGTTTTAATTAATGCTCATATCATAATAAAAAACGGAGTTATACTATGCTTAATTATATATGGGGCGGTATGATATTAATAGGGGTAGCTGTAGCAGCCTTTACGGGCAGGCTGCCTCAGGTGACAAACGGTGCCATAGAGTCAGCAAAGGAGGCTGTTGCCATATCGGTTACAATGCTTGGCATATTATCCATGTGGACGGGTATGATGCGTATTGGTGAGGATGCGGGGCTTATTAAGACGCTGACAAAGAGGCTGATGCCCATACTCAGATGGCTTTTTCCACAAATTCCTAAGGGGCACAAGGCAATGGAGTACATAGCAACAAATTTTATTGCAAATTTTTTGGGGCTTGGCTGGGCAGCAACACCTCCGGGGCTCAAGGCTATGGAGGAGCTTCAGAGCCTTAACGGAAAAAAGGATAGAGCAAGCAGGGAGATGTGTATGTTTATGGTGGTAAATATGTCCTCTTTGCAGTTGGTTTCCGTTAATCTGCTTGCTTACCGAGCACAGTACGGTTCACAAAATCCTTCGGAGATTATTGGCCCTGGGATATTTACAACTCTTGTATCCACTATAGTTTCAATAGTGTTTGTCAAGCTTATGGAAAGAGGGAAAAAGGGTTGCAGATAATTACTTTTATTTCTGATATGATGATACCCATTGTATTTGTATACATAATTTTTTACGGCTACAGCAAAAATGTGGATATTTATGACAGCTTTACTGAGGGAGCAAAAGAGGGCTTTTATGTTGTACTTGATATTTTACCTACCATGATAGGGCTGATGGTGGCTGTTGGGGTACTTAATTCAAGCGGGACCTTGGAGCTTTTGACAAAGATGACGCAGCCTGTAGCTGATATAATCGGCTATCCTGCACATGTTATTCCGCTTACCTTTATGAGGCTTGTATCTTCTTCAGCGTCAACAGGTATTTTGTTGGATTTGTTCAAGACATACGGTCCCGATTCCTTTACGGGAAGATTTGTGTCCGTTATGATGAGCTGTACAGAAACGGTATTTTATACTATGAGTGTATATTTTATGGCAGTAAAGGTGACAAAAACAAGGTATACCCTTGCAGGAGCGCTTGTTGCAAACGTGGCAGGGATAATTGCAAGCCTGTGGGTGTGCAGATTGTTGTGGGGATAAAAAAGAGATGCTTGGGAAGCACCCAAAGCATCTCTTTGTAACTTTAAATCAAATAAATGGATATTTGATTTTGCATTAATCGGCGCTTTTACAGCTCAGCGGCTCTTGCAAGTGCTTCGTCAATATGAGCACAAAAGTTTTCCTTACCGATTTTTTTATCAAATCCTGCCTTTTCCATAATGGACATGGGCTGCTCATTTACATGGGAAAGTACCAGAGTTACATTTTTTTTGGTACATATATCGTACAGCTTTTCAAGATTACGCATAGCCGTTGCGTCAATGGCGTTTACGCTTCTCATACGGAGAATAAGACAGTTGGTGGTATCTTTAACACCTATCTGCATAAGCTTATCGGCGGCACCAAAGAACATGGGACCGCTAATCTCGTATACAAGTGTATTTTTAGGCACATCACGAAGTGTAATACTGTCGGGGTCGTCGTCATCATCGGCATATTTCCAGCCATGTACAACCGTAACCTCGCTCATACGCTTCATAAATAGTATTGCTGCCATAACCATACCTATTTCAATAGCGACAACAAGGTCAAAAAGTACGGTAAGTATAAATGTAACCACAAGTACTATAATATCGCTTTTTGGTGAGGTTTTGCAAAGATAGACAAATTCTCTCCAACCGCACATATTGTAAGCAACCATAAACAAAATTGCCGCAATGGCAGGCATAGGTATAAGCGCCGCATAGGGCATAAGTACTACAAGTATAAGTAAAAGCACAACAGCATGTACCATGCCTGCTATTGGAGTACGTCCGCCGTTTTTCACGTTGGCGGCTGTACGTGCAATGGCGCCTGTCGCAGGTATACCGCCAAAAAGCGCAGAGGCAATGTTGCCTGCACCCTGTGCGATAAGCTCCATATTTGAACGGTGTCTGCCGTTTATCATACTATCTGCAACAACACAGGATAAAAGCGACTCAATAGCTGCCAAAATAGCGATGGTAAAGGCGTCGGGCAGCAGGTTGTTAATCATCTGAAAATCAACATGAGGTATTGAAATTGCAGGTAATTTATCGGAAATAGTGTATAAATCACCGATAGTATTTACGGGTAAATCAAAGCCCTTGACAACAGCAATGCTTACAATAACGGCAATAAGCGAAGGTGGTATTTTTGCAAGAAATGAGGGTACAAACTGCCACACAATCAATATAACAAGGCAAAGTATACCTACAGCAAGTGCCCATACGTTTACGGTGTTAATATGAGTAAGGACAGCCTCAAATTTTTCAACGGTTTCAATAAGCGATTTGCCGCCAAGGTTGGAATAGTCCAACCCTAAAAAGTCCTTAATCTGACCTATGAAGATAGTAACCGCAATGCCTGCTGTAAAGCCCGTTGTAATGGTATACGGTATAAACCTTATAAGGCTGCCAAGCCTTAAAAAGCCCATTATCATAAGTATAATCCCTGCCATAATGGTTGCAACAATAAGTCCGTCCATACCGTTTTTTGCGGCTATGGTTGCAACAATGGTGGCAAAGGCTGCGGTAGGACCCGCAATCTGGACACGGCTGCCGCCTAAAAAGGATATTATAAAGCCTGCCGTAATGGCGGTGTAAATACCCTGTTCGGGAGCAACGCCCGATGCAAGTGCAAGTGCAATGGACAGCGGCAGAGCAATAATAGCAACAATAATACCTGCTATAATGTCCTTAACAAGCTGTTCCTTTGAATACGTTTTCATACAAGTAAAAAGCTTAGGTATAAGCCTTTCCATTTTGATAATCCCCCTTTTAAAAATTAAGTGACAACAACCTACACATTATATTCCCGTTTATGAAATTTGTCAATATATGTTTATGGATAAATATTTTTTACAAGATTAATAAGCTCATCAGGCTTATTTATGCAGTAATCGGGCTTATTACAGATGCCAAAGCCGTAGGAGGCAAAAATAAAGGGTATTTCGGCAAAAAGTGCAGCCTTTTGGTCACCCTCGGTATCCCCTACATAGACGGGAGTATTAAGAGCGTTTCTCTCAATTAAAAGCCTGTTGTTTTCTCCTTTTGACAAGCCTGTATTGCCCCAGCATTCAATATCCGTAAAGTATTTATTCAGATTAAAATATTTCAAAAAGCATTCGATATAGCCTGACTGGCAGTTGCTGCAAATAAACAGCTTATAATCTTTTTCAAGTGTTTTAACGGTATCAATTATTCCGTCAAAAAGTTCTGCGCCGTTTTGGGCAAGGTATTCAAGCTCAAAGGCGCTGCATTCCTTCATAAGCTGCATTTGCTCTCTGCTGTCAAGCTTGGGAAACAGCTTTGCCGCAATAAGGTCCATTTTAAGCCCCATACAGGCTATGAGCTCCTGCTTTGTTATAATCTTGCTTATTTCCGAATGATTTTTAAGTACCTTGTTCCATGATATTAAAATATTGTCAGCGGCATCCCAAAGAGTGCCGTCTAAGTCAAATATTATGCTGTCAGTCATAAGTACACCTCCGTAATAAGGCAATGATAGCATAAGCAGGGCAATTTTACAAGTAAGTTTATATGTTGATTTTGCAAAATTTGTTAAAGTGTCAATGATTGGTTACAGAAGCTATGCTGACATCAAACACAAATGCAATTCGGCGTTGACTTTCTTTTCCATCCAAATATAGATTACAGCATATATCTTATCTTCAACAGATACCTTCCTTTTAGACATAAAATATGCTCCCTTCT
>CALIRN010000071.1 GCA_938042265.1 uncultured Eubacteriaceae bacterium | reverse complement strand
CAACGTCATAAACGTTAGCAACAAGTACACTCATCTGTGCTCTTGTAATAAGGGCCAAAGGCTCAATGCCATTATCTGTACCGCTTGCAAGGCCTGCGTTGATAAGTGCTGCAACATATGGCTTAGCGTAATCAGCAATCTTTGCTGCGTCTGCATAGCTGTCAAGCACACCTGTATTTGTATCAAGCTCAATGCCTGCAAACTCAAGTGACTTAGCAACCAGTACCATCATATCCTGTCTAGTAATAGTCTTTTCAGGACCAAAGTTACCGTCACCGTAGCCTGTAGCAATACCTGCAGTCTTAGCAATTGCAAGAGCATTTGCATAGTACTTGCCTGCCTCTACATCATCAAAGTTGTCTGTTGCAGGACCTGTAAGACCAAAGGTCTTAACAAGCATTACAATAAAGTCAGCTCTCTTGCTGTAAGCATCAGGAGCAAATTTGTCAGAGCTTACACCGCTTACAATACCTGCTGCAGCAAGCTTGTTGATTGAATCAACAGCCCATGCACGGCTTGCAATATCAGTAAAGTTAGCTCTGATGCCGCTTGCAACAGGAGGAGTGATTACAACACCGCTAGGTGTTACAAAGGACTTAGCCTCAACTGTTGTACGCTCTGTTGTTTCTTCCTCAACTGTAGTAGTTTCAGAAGCGATACCTGAAGCCTTATGGCTTGAAGAACCGCCACCACTACTGCTTGAAGAACCACCGCCGTTTGAAGAGCTGCTGCTCTTAGTAGTAGTTTCAGTAGCAGCTGCTGTTGTAGCCTCTGTTGTTTCCTCAATGCTCTGAGGACCGTCAGGGTAAATGACTACATCATCTGCATCGTGTACATAAGCAACTGCACGAGCAAGGAAGTCACCTAAAATAAACTCGCCGTTCTCGTCCTGTGCATACTTACCGTTTGTAATAGATACACTCTTATCAACGCTCTTGAAGAAGTCATCTGTAATGGTTTCTCCGTCGCAATTTACACCGCTCCAATAGTTGGATGGGTTATTTACGGATACTGTTGAGTGGTTTACACCCAAAGGCCATACATTACCATCATTGCTGCTGTCGATAACACCGCCGTTTGCAATAAATGCGTCTAAAACAGCTTCACTTACATACTCGACAAGCACTTCAGGAATTTTAGTACTTGACTGTACATAGGAATCAACGTCCTGAGGAGCAACCGAATCAGGTGAGCCGTTCATATAAGATACACAGCCCTTAAGATCATAGTTAAAGCTTCTCTGTCCGTCACCTGTGTATAAGTAGATGCCGCGTCCGCTGTTCTTATAGCTTACAAAGTTTCTTATCTTAAGTGCAGGATTTGTATTTGTTGTAAGACCGTTTGAATTATTCTCAAAAGCAATACAATCCTTCATATAATGCTGTACGGCAATACTCTCGCCACCCATCTTGAAGCCGTTGTTACCGCCGCCGTTATAGGAGGTAGTTGTACCGTCGTCATTGAGCATATTACCATTATCATAAGCTACACAGCTTTCAAGGGTTACAGGACCGATAACGCCCTCACCCTTCTTGGTATAAGAGTCATAACCATCATCAAGATTATTGTGAGAAATACATCTCTGGAAAATGTTACCATAACCTACCGTAAGCTTAAGACCGAAACCATCAGCATTAATCTTAGCCGGATCACAGTTGTTATAGGATTCACAATCCTTTATTACGTTATATTCAGGCCACATATCAATATTGATATTGCTGTCCGAGCTACGGCTTATCTGGAAGCCCGTATCACCGTTATTATAGAACTTACAGTCCTCAATAATACAGTGATTACCTGCAAGCAGGAAAGGCTTAAGGTTATCACCCGAGTTAGTAAAGTCGATGCCTTTAATATGCCAGTAATAACCGTCAAGCGTCATACCCTCGTACTTGTTCTGCATATCAAGAGTTACTGTGGCACCGTCATCGGCACGGAGTGTCTTCCAAGCCTTTGCAACACCTGTGTTTGTTACAGGTATTGAGAATGCCTCAGTCATCTTGTAGGTACCTTCAAGAGCAATAACCTCTTTACCAAGGTCAAGGAAGCCTACTGCAGAATAAATGTCAAGCGGATTTTCTCTTGTACCGTCACCCGTAACATCACCGTCAGGTGCACAGTAAAGCACATCATATTCGCCTAAGGTATCCTTATGTGTTACATTAAACTTAATAACTACATCATCTGTTGATGTAATATCATCAGATGCGTCCGGCTTATAAAGTACTGTAAACTGGTTTACAGAATTTGGAACAAGCTCAACCGGTACATAAGATGACTTTGAAATAGGCTCATCTCTGTATACAACCTTACCGTTCTGCTGGATAGTAACGAGACCACCCCGCTTGTTTGTAGCTCTAAGGCTTAAGTTATAATTTGTAGTTGTTGAATAAGCTGATGACTGAAGCTTAATTGCGGGAGCTACAAGATCATCCTCGCCGTTGTTTGTTATAGGGTCTGTTTCAGGGTTAGTTTCATGAATTTCAAAGTTGGAAACTGTAATATCCGCCCATCTTGCAGCAAAGAAACCAACATAAATATTTTCTGCATCCTGACGTGTAAACAGGTTTGCAAACTCCTCATCATCCTGAGCATACTGGTAAGTTTCCTTTTCCTCACCTGTAGTATAGTCATAGCACTTTGCGTAAATACCACCGTTAATCTTTGTAAGAGTTACTCTGTATTTATTGCCTCTTGCAGGGAATGTATCGGAAAGCTTGTATGGACCAAGCTTTTCAATAACACTTTCTGAAGCGTCAGCATTATAAACACCCGTTCTCATTACAAGATTAATTCTGTTAATGGTTGCATTCTTCTGATAGCTTAACGCATTAGGATCAGTAGGCCAGCTTGTACCGCTGTAACCGCCTAAAATAACCATATTTGATGAGAATGTAACCTTATAGTTTTTGCCGTTGCTCCATGCAGGAACAGGCTCGCCGTTTTCATCAAGCTCAGCCTTGCTTGCAACTGCAGTCATTGGAATATAGTTGCTTGTACCTGCAGCCTCCTGTGCAGCCAAAGCATCCTCGATATCTTTCTTCTCCTGTTCTGTAAGCTTATCCATATCAGGATTTAAAGGTATGGTGTCTCTTGCCATGATACCAAAGGCTTCCTGACCATTACGCTTTTCGTCCGTATTATCCTGTTCAAGATAATCATTTACAAGGATATCTGCAGAAATAGTAAAGTTATTGTCTGCATTTACTCTTGTATAGTAGTAAGCAATACCGTCATGATCCTTAGTAATCTTGCCTGCACCGTTCCATGAACGGACATTTACAGACTCAACGTTGCCGTTTTCGTCAAGAGTTTCCTTAGCTGTGTTTACGCTTGCTGTTGCGGAAGCACCAAAAGCAGTGCTCTTCCAGTAGTATGTCTTTTCCGCAGTAATTGTAACTGCAAGCTCAATAGGGTCAAAAAGTGTATTATCAGGTATAATACTAACACTTACAGTACCCTCGGCAGAGCTGTCAAAGTTACTTAAATCAACGGTATAAGCATCCGTAAGTTCAACATCGTCATTGTTATAAAGGATAGTTGCCTTCATACCCTCTGTTGAAAAATCCTCGCCAATCTGATAGGTTGTTCTTGGGTAATGCTTTAAAGTAAAGGCAACAGGGGATTTTGTAACCACATTAATGTTAAATGTAGTTGTTAAGCTTGTATCCTTAAGATGTCTTACCGTAACGGTTGTTGTACCCAAATTTGATGTATCTGCGGGAAGAAGCTCATACTCATCCTCATCAAGCAGTGCATACTTAACATCGCCGTCAGCGTTTGTATAAATTGCACGTACCGTAAGACCCTTTGAGTCAACCTCATCATTAGGAGCATAATCTGTCTTTGTAGGCATATTACCAATCATTATGCCCGAAAGGGTATAATCCTCAACTGAAACAGTAAAGCTTGCAGATGCAGGTGATTCCTCAACAGTTTCTGTAGCTGCATGTCTGACAGTTATGGTCTTTGTTCCCAAATCACTCTTAGTAAAGTAGTAGCCCTCCTTAATTTCTTCACCATTAATGAAGAAAGAACACTCTTCACTTGAAACAACAGCCTTTGTGCCGTTATTATACTCGGCCTCAGCCTCAAAAGCAGTAAGAACAAAGCGCTGTCCAATATAATATTCACTGTATATAGGCAGTGTAGTAACCGTAAGCTTTGTACACATTACAGGAGATACGGTGTAAGGTATTTCAACCGACTGAGAGCCTCTTGAAATTGTCATAACCTTGTCACCCTTAGTAGATGTATCAAAACCGCTTATAGAGTAATCTTCAATTATCTCTGTTGTACCGTCTGTAAAGGTAGCCTTGATTTCAAGACCGCTTAAGTCAAGCTCATCATCAATAATATAATCAGTTTTATCAGGCGCGCTTAAAAGCTCAAGAGACTCTACCGTACGTGTATCAAGCTCAAAGCTTACATTACTGAAAGTAACGTCACCATCGCGGGCAACATAAAAGCCCAGATAAATATTATCCGAATAATAAGGTATTATCGGATTTGTTGCAAGGGCGTCAGTATCGTATGTGTACTCTGTACCGTCAACGCTGACCTTAACTGTATTTCCTGTCTTGGAAATACTCATCTCAAAAGGACCTACATCTCCCTTTGTTGTTGAAGTAGTAAGACCGCTTACAAGATTGGTGTCAACAGCTCTTGTGCCGTTGTATCTGTGGATAGCGGAAATACTTGCCTCTGTTGCAGCACTCTTGGTCATATATGACGAAATCATAATGTTGTTTGCGTATGTTGTGTTATCCAATGCCTTTGAATATAAGTTGTCAAGGATTAACATACCAAAGGAGGACTGCTGTGGGTTTGATGAGCCCAGTGAATTATAACCGTCAACCGTAACAGTAGCACTAAGCTTAAAATCCGCAGTTACAGGAGCCTCGTAAACATAATAAGCAAGAGAATCCTCATCATTGCTTAATTTACCGTTGCCAGCCTTGGTCATACGAATTCTTACTCCATCATCCATTGGTGTTGTCTGTACATTTTTATCCTGATCCTTAGCACCTGTCCAACCTGATGTCCATCCCTCAAGTGCCATTGCACTAAGGTCGGCGGCTGCCTCAGAGGTTGCATCGTCAGAAACATCGACAGCAACAGATGACTCACTTACAGCTAAATCATCCGCCATAACATTGCTTGGCAGGCTTGTAAATACCATTACAGAAGCAAGGAGCAATGCTGTGGCTCTAGTCTTTTTCATAAAAAAACTCCTTTCAATATTTATTTTGCAATGTGCCCCATAAAATAAATTCATTTACCCGCCCCGAGCCGATATATGCTTTACCTCACCGGTCACTCTATGCATTATATCTTAATTATACTTACAAACGTCAAATTTTGCAAGTACATAATTAAATAAATTTATCATATTATCGCAGTAAAAATATGGTTTATGCCACAACAAAGTGCACAATGCACATTTTTTTACACAAAAACATTGTTCTTGCGGTAATTTAACGGCGACATTCCTTTTGCCCGTCTGAAAACATCACCAAAATAATTACTGTCATTAAAGCCACAGCTTATGGCAATTTCCGTAACACTGCTACTTGTTTCCAAAAGCATCAGAGACGCTTTTTTAAGCCTTATGTTAACAAGATATTCCTTAAAGCCGAAGCCTGTAGTCTCTTTGAATTTTCTTGAAAAATATGTGGGGCTCATATTTACGGTAGCAGCAACACCGGCAAGAGTCAGCTCTCGGTTGTAGTTATTGCTTATGTACCTTGCCGCCTCCTGCATCAGACAATCGGTAGCATCCAAATCAATAGGGGCAGCATTATCCCTGAAGCTGATACACCGTATAAGAAAAATAATTATTTCCTGCAAAATATTTTTTATATTAAGACTGCTGAATTCATCACTGTTGTTGTATTCAATATAAAGACGCTCAAATAATTCCGTTATACGGTTTAATCTGCTTTGCGGCAATGATATTACCGGATGTACGGAAAAGTGTTCTTCAATCACTTTTTCACCCAATTTATCTGTTAAATCCGAGAAATATTCCGCCGAAAATACAGTGTTAAATCTTTCATGAGACAGACTGTTAAGGTAAGAGGTTCTGTGAAGCACCCCCTTTGGCAATATAACTATATCACCGCCCTTTATGTTATAAATGCTGTCCTCTATAAAAAAACGTCTGGTACCGTTAAGCAAAAAATAAATTTCATATTCCCTGTGATAATGCGAGCTGTCCATTGTAAAATAAGGCTCACGTCTTATTTTTGATATTTTAAAATAGTCAGACATAATTAACCTCCTTTGCTTTTATCAGTATAACACAAACAGAGCAAAAAATCTGTAATTATTATATGATTAGTCAAAAAAATTCTTGTTTATATTGCTTTTTTGCAGTAGAATACTTATAAAAGGAGGGAGTATAGTGGATAAAAACAATACTGTCAGCACAGCTGAAAAGAACTCGCAGCTTATTTTATCAGGCAGTTTGAGTAAGGCTATACTTACTCTGTCCATACCTATTGTTATAAATAATTTTATACAGACCATGTACAATCTTACCGACACCTATCTGCTTGGCAGGCTCGGCACCGATGAAATGGCGGCAATATCTTTGGTAACTCCCGTGCAGAATATAGTCATTAATTTCGGACAGGGATTTACGCTGGCAGGTGCCATACTTATTTCCCAGTACGTAGGTGCAAAGGACAAAAAAAATGCAAGGGAAATGGCTAATCAACTTTTTACTGCCTCAATGCTGTTTTCGGTAAGCTTTGCCATAATGTGCATTTTGTTTACACCCTTTATTGTAGCGTGGCTTGGTGCAAAGGGTAAGGTTGAAACATACGGATGTACTTATTTGCAGATAGTTCTTACGGACCTGCCCTTCCTTTTTATGATTAACCTGTTTGCTGCGGTCAGTCAGGCGCAGGGAGATACCATACGTCCCATGAGACTTAATCTGCTGGGCGTTATAATTAACCTGTTTCTGGATCCCTTGTTTATACTCGTTTTTCATTGGGGTGTTGCAGGTGCAGCCCTTGCTACAATGCTGGCAAAGGCACCTTGTGCCGTAATAGCCTTATGTGATCTTGTCAAAAAAAATAAGCCGGTATATTTGGAGCTTAATCTCAATAATCTTAAGCCCAAGTCAGATAAAATTAAGCGTATTATAAGCGTAGGTCTTCCTACTGCCATAGGCGGCAGTACAATGCAGTTAGGCTTTCTGCTGATGACAAAAAATGTACTTGCATACGGAAATGACGCCATGGCCGCATACGGTATAGGCAACAGAATTAACGGCATTATTACAATGCCTTCAACAGCCCTCGGCTCTGCAACTGCCACAATAGTCGGACAGAATGTGGGCGCAGATCAGTTTAAAAGAGCCGACGAAGCTTACAGAAAGGCAAGGCTTATGATAGTTGCCTTTCTATTTATAAGCGGAATGATACTTTCACGCAATTTTATTTCAACTGCAATGGTAGGTATATTTTCATCTGATGAACAGGTAATACCAATGGCTGCGGACTTTTTATCAATAATGGCGTTCTGCTGCTGGACAAACGGTATATATGATACTACAAAGGGCTACTTTAACGGCAACGGTAAAACAGTTATAACAATGCTTATTGATGCTACTCGGCTGTGGATATT
Source organism: uncultured Eubacteriaceae bacterium (assembly GCA_938042265.1). Classification (GTDB taxonomy): domain Bacteria; phylum Bacillota; class Clostridia; order Lachnospirales; family CAG-274; genus CALWRD01. The sequence continues at coordinate 11,159 of CALIRN010000071.1, read as the reverse complement.
CAGATTTTTAACTCTTTTTATATTCAGCTATTTCCTTAAAATGGAAGAAAGGAGTGTCTGGTTTTCAGTGGTTACAAGTAATGCACTCTCCTCACTTGTGCTGTGGGTGCTCTACAGATGCGACCGTTGTAAACAGATACCGTTGAAATAAAAGACCGGTAATCTTGTATTATAACATTTGCCCCGAAATGCTATAATAGCAGAAAACCGTCGCTTTCTTCAAAAATGCAGATATGATACGGTTAACAGCTTGTATTATATCTGCTTTTTTGGTTAATTAATATTTCGCTAAACCATTTTTTATAAATATATTTTGTAGACAAATTTCCAAATTGGTGTTATCATATATATAAATATGAAATAAAATTTTATTTGGAGGATTGACAATGTCGTTAAAGCTTACAGTTGATAAAAACGGCAGCGGGAATTACACTGATGTTGCATCGGCAATTGATGCAGTTGAATTTGGTAAGCCTGCAATTATATATATTAAAAACGGAATATATGAGGAAAAGCTTTTGATAGATAAGCCTGACATTACTCTCATAGGTCAGGATAGGAACAAAACCGTACTGAGGTACAATGACGGAGCTTTTATGCCCGATAAAACAGGTGAACCTATGGGCACCTTTAAAACCGCAAGCGTTCACATTACTCAAAAGGCAGAGGGCTTTCAGGCTTATAACCTTACTTTTGAAAACAATGCAGGCTTCGGCAGCGTGGTAGGACAGGCCGTAGCACTTTATTTGGACTGTGACAAAGCAGTTATTAAGGATTGCAGAATAATTGCAAAGCAGGATACACTGCTTACCGGACCTATGTTTTTAGATATTGAAAAAAAACCTGAAATATTAAACAGACAGCTTTTTAAAAACTGTTATATTGAGGGAGATGTAGACTTTATATTTGGCGGTGCCTCAGCAGTATTTGAGGATTGCGAAGTTTTTGCCCTTGAAAGACCGAAACAGCTACCCTGTTATGTAACCGCCGCCTGTACTTCGAATAAGCTTCAATATGGTTATGTGTTTAAAAACTGCCATATAACAGGCTCTGCAAATGACGGTATGGTATTTCTCGGCAGACCTTGGAGAGAATACGCCAAAACAGTATTTATAAACTGTAAGCTTGATAAATGCGTAAGCAAAAAAGGCTTTTGCAGATGGAATGATACAGACAGACATCTTACTGCTACATATGCTCAGTACGGCAGCTATGGAGAGGGCTATAATGAGACCGAGTTGGAGGACTGGAGCCATGTGCTTACAGAAGCTGATGCTGAAAAATATTCTATTGACAAGATATTGGGTGATTGGAAATATGAAATTAAAAACTATGAGGATTTAATCTGATGTACAGTATTGATGAAATAAACGGAGAAAGCTTTTTGCTTGGGCTTTGTGCACAGGCAGAAAAAAAATGCAGCCTTAATGTACAGAATATAAAAGAACTTAAGGAATGGAAAACAACAACAAAAAAATCATTGCTTGACACTATCGGCTTTAATAAGCTTAAGCCTGATAGGAGCGATGCAGAGCTTATCGAAAGTGTTAAGTTTGAAACCTACAGGCGTGACAAATACATTTTGCCTACAGCAGTTAACCTGAAAATGCCTCTATATGTAATTGTACCTAACCATTGCAACGGCAAAGTAATAATTGCAATACACGGACATGGCAGCTATGGTAAGGAGGGTATTGCGGGCAATCTTCCCTTTGGAGCAAATTCAAACACGAAAAATTCAGCTTACGCTCTGGAGCTTGCAAAGGAAGGGTTTATTGCTGTTTGTCCAGATATTCTCGGCAGCGGCGAGCGTATGACGGGGCTTTGTGAAGACGATATCAGGTCCCTTTGTGATATGATCAACAATCCTCTTTCGGCACTGGGCTTAAGCTTACAGGGTGTTGCCCTTTTTGAGCTTATGCAGCTTACTAAATTTGCTCTTTCTTTAAAGGAAAACAAGTTTGATAAAGCAGGTAGTTGCGGCTTTTCGGGAGGTGGCTTATTCAGTCTGCTTTTGTCTGCTTTGTGTGATAATATTGATGTATCAGTCGTAAGCGGATATTTTCATACTCAAAAGGATACCTGCCTGCAGAGCAATAAATGCGGATGTAACTTTGTACATAATATGTGGAACACTGCCGACTGCGGTGAGCTGGCTGCTTTGGCTGCACCAAAGCCTCTTTTTATTGAATGCGGCAAGGAGGATAAGCTCCATGGCAGAAGCGGACAGGAAAGCGTATATAAACAGTTTGAAACCGCAAAAAAGGCATATACCTTCTATAATAAGGAGGAAAACCTGCAGCTTGTCTTTTGTGAGGGTGCTCACAGATGGTATGGAAGCTGTTATGAATTTTTAGACAAGGTGCTGAACCAGGCACTTTAAATTTTATAAATAAATCGGAGGAAATAAAAATGGCTATTATTAATATTCTTGACTTCGGTGCAGTGGGAAACGGCAAGACCTCCTGTACCGAGGCTATTGGGAAAGCAATTGACAAATGTACTGAAAACGGAGGCGGCACCGTATTTGTACCGGCAGGCACTTATCTTACCGGTCCTATTTTCCTTAAAAGCAATATTGAGCTTAATGTGGAGGCAGGCGCAACGCTTCTTTTTTCAAACGATATCAGCGAATATCCCATTGTTACCTCACGTTGGGAGGGTGTTAAGCGTGACTGCTATGCCTCCTGTATAAATGCAGACAATGAGGAAAATGTGTCAATAACCGGTAAGGGTACTCTTGACGGACAGGGGGCTTTCTGGTGGAAGATTTTCAGAGCTAAGGAAAATGAATATCCACGTCCAAAGCTCATTGCACCTTATGAGTGTAAAAATATTCTTATACAGGGCGTTACCCTTAAAAACTCACCCAGTTGGACAATCAACACAATCCTTTGCGATAATGTAACGGTTGACAACGTAACAATTAACAATCCAAGCGATTCACCTAATACAGACGGTATTGACCCTGAGTCCTGTACAAACGTACACATCAGCAACTGCCATATAGATGTAGGCGATGACTGCATTGCCATTAAAGCCGGTACAGAGGATACTGAAATACGAGTACCCTGCAAGAATATTACAATTACAAACTGCACAATGGTTCATGGTCATGGCGGCGTGGTACTTGGCTCTGAAATGAGCGGCGGTATTGTAAACGTTACAATCTCCAACTGCGTATTTGAGGGTACTGACAGAGGTATCCGTCTTAAGTCAAGGCGAGGCAGAGGCGGCGTAGTGGAGGATATCAGAGTTGACAACGTCGTTATGGAAAATGTCCTTTGTCCTTTTATTGCAAACCTTTACTACTTCTGCGGACCAAGAGGCAACGACAAGTATGTATGGGATAAAAATCCATACCCCATCACCGAGGAAACCCCTGCTTTCAGACGTCTGCACTTTGCAAATATGACCTGCAAGGAGGTAAACGCCGCAGCGGGTTACTTTTACGGTCTTGCAGAGCAGTATGTTGAGGATTGTACCTTTGAAAATATCTATATTTCCATGTCCGATAATCCCGTGCCCGGCAAACCTGCCATGCTTGCAGGCATTGAGGATATGGCTCAAAAGGGCTTTTTTGCCAGCAATACAAGGGGTATTAGCTTCAGCAATGTAACTGTTGTCGGCGCTGACGGTCCTGCCTTTGAGGTAGAAAACAGCGAGGATATTATTTTTAACAACTGTATTAATAAAAACAACCGCACAGGTGATGATTGCATTAAACAGACCAATGTTAAAAACTGCATTATAAAGTAAATTTTAAGGGCCATTGAATTTTCTCAATGGCTTTTTTATTTATATGTAATAAATTAAACACTTTTTTGGTGTATACTATAAAGTAAAGAAAAATGAGGTGGAGCTGTGCTGATATTAAGCTTTAATGATAATGATAGCTTTGAAAAAATCTATAACAGATATGTCAGACTTATGTACAGCTGTGCTTACGATATACTTGATGATAAACAGCTGGCGGAAGACGCTGTTCAGGAGGCATTTATAAGGCTTTCAAAGCACCTTGACAGACTGGACAAAGAGGATACCAACAGAAATATAAATTTTGTGTATACCATTACAAAGCATATAGCTATAAATATTTACAACAAAAGAAAAAGAGCGGACATTCCCCTGGAGCACATTGAGCCTAAGGAAGAGTATATAGCCGAAAACTATATGCTTTCCAATGCCATGGAAGCACTTAGCGAGGATGAGCGTAATGTACTTGTTCTTAAATACGTTCATGGTTTCAGCCAGAAGGAAATTGCAAAACTTCTTAATATTAATCAATCGGCGGCAGGCGTAAGAATTAAGCGTGCCAAGGATAAGCTGCTTAGGAGGCTTGGGAGGTGAGTTTATGTTGAATGATGACAAAATTAAAGCTATACTTGATGAATATGCAGAACAGAAAGGAGCCCTTTTAAGGGAAGAATATAAGTATGCACAATCAGATTTTGACAGAGAGCTGCTTTTAAATAAAATAAAAGCAAAAAGAATACCACGATATGGGTATCTGCCTTTAGGTATCTGTGCTGCAATGTTCATTGTGGTATTAGTGGGAGCCTTTGGATATTTCAACTTTTTCAGCATAAGCGAAAACGCAGTTCATTTGCAGGCAAGTACAATCAGCTATGATTACAGCAGTTTTCCCTCTAATGAAAGAGTATATCTGCCCGGAGTACTGCCAAAGGGTTTTATGGTAACAGGCTATTCCCTTGAGGAGCAAATTTTTACTATAGAGTACGGCTTTGGCAGCAAAAGCCTAAAATACAGCCAGGGCAGACTGGATATTAATAGTGAAACTGAGCTTGCTTATATGGAAAAAATTTCCATAAACAATACCACAGGCTATTTATCAAAGATAGAAAGCGGTTACAGCCAGCTTATATGGTTTAAGGAGAACACAACCTTTGTGCTTATAGGCAATATTGATATTGACAGCCTTAAAAGCATAGCGGAAAGCATGAAATAATCAAAATAACAATAATCAATTTTACTGTTCAGCGTGCCGAAAAAAATCGACACGCTTGTTTGCTTTATGCAAAACTCAATTCCCGGAGGATTGTGCAGCAGAAAAAGCAATCCGCCAAGCCATAAAACTTGCTTTTATACAATTACTTTTAAAAGTATACAGCGTTTTAAGCAACCCTAAAACCGCAAAAAAATAACCTGCCATTCCAACAACCACTTAGAACGGCAGGTCACATAACTATTATTTCATTATCTGTATTCACGTTATAGCTCCATTTCTGTTTTTTAATTAAATATTTGCACTTCTCATTGGACTGTACCTCCAACAATTGTTTTATGAAAGCTTATTATGCTTTAAAAACTACTACATTTAACCTGTATCGGTTTTAACACTAATCTGCCTTATAACTTAACCATTAAAAACACATTTTGTGATTTAGCAATTACCAAGCAATAGTTAGCTTAAGCTTATAATCTCCAACCGATAATAAATTCACTCTTCATTGGTCTGTACCTCACTTAGTAAGATTTTGTCCTTGGCTGATGCCTTAAGTTAAGTTTTTGTTGGACTGTACCTCCTGTTTAGATTTCTTTACGTATAAAAAGCTTATCTGTTCATGGGTCTTTACCTCGTACTAACAAAACCAACTGTGCTTTTTTGTCCTGTGCTTAATCGGTAAAATCAGTTTTGCTAATTTATGCTATCTTAGCTTATCTATATGAAAATTTTTTAAAAAAATTTAACGATCCAAAATTATTCACGAAAGATAAGAATCTGTTCTACACATCAGTTACATTATGAAATGAAATTTTGTAAGGGGTATGCAAAACATTTACCGTTAAGCTATGTTAAAGTTCTTGGCGGAATCCTCTCCTTTCTGTATAGATTTATATATTTAACCCTTCTCTTGAAAAGAAATACTTTGTTTAAAATTGTTCTTTTGTATTTCTTTTTTGTAATTACATTATACATAATACCCATCAACAAGTCAACAGTTTTTTCATAAATAAAGTAATTTTAGTTAAAAATACAGATAAAAGGCATTATTTTTTGTTTAATATGTATAAAGGGATTTTAATAACAAAGAATATAAGCCGTTTTATATGTGATACTGCATAGGACAAAAGCATTATCACTCCCACCACCAGAGGCATACGCGGTAAAATATCAATAAATCCACTATACTCTAATTTGGGATAAATAATACCGTCAAACATCTGACTTAGCATATACATTTCCAGGGATACCACCGAAAAACTGCAAAAAAAGCCCCTCATAGGCTTAAATCCCGTATCAGCATCAATAAGCAGAGTGATAATAAGAAAGGTGATAATAACCGCCGGCAAAGAGGAATAGCCCGAATTGCTACCGTAAGCGGCAAAATCCCAATTAAATAATCCCTCCGATGTAGGATGAAAAAAATTACCTGCTGCTGTAAGCCCTGTCATTATCAATATCAGAAACAAATTAAGCCATTTATTGATATATATCTCATACTCACAGAGATAGGCGCCCATAAAATAATATATAAATACATATATTATTACCCAGCTTGAAGGCACCACATTAAATGTAAGAGGTCCCATTGAGCATAATAAAATAAGGGTGAGTATAAGCAGCTCCTTATGTACACGCTCCTTAAGCGAGCTCCATATAAGGTTAAAAAAAGGTATAAGCAGCATTATGCCAATATAAAGCTTTACATACCATCCGTATTCAAAATAAACCAGCTTGTCCAGTATATATTCCCTTGTCATCTCTATGTCATGATATTTAAAATCCACATAAAGCCTTAAGCCCGTTATTGCTATATGTGTTGCAAGCACCGTAAATATGCTTTTGTAATGCTCAAAATTAATACCCTTATTATGCTTGAAATAGCCTGTAAGGGTTAAAAAAAGCGGCACACAACATATAAAAAGCCATCTTATACAGACAGCAAAAAACATTTCCCAGCCTTCCAAGGGCGTATTGTAAAAGCCCGTCAGACCCATAAAATGTATAGATGGTACTGATATAACGGCAAAAAAGCGTACCACATCAAGACCGTAAATACGCTTTTCCTCCCTTAAAGGCCGCTCATATATATACATCCATGTCTCCGAGTCTGCCGCACGTGAAACCCGCGTTAAAACAAAATCTCCCAGCAACACAAGCAGATAAAACACCGGAATCAGCACAGCATAAATAACCTTATCCGAGCCGCCGTAGGGGATAAGCCTTACGACGGCAGGTGTAAGGCAGGCACTTATATACATAGACAAAAATAATATAAATATACACTTAGTTGACTTCATTACTGCTCCCAAAAACTATTTAAAACAAATTAATTTGCGTAGGCAGACCGTTTGCCGCCTTATCCGTATCACTTATAAAGTGACCTCCTGAAGGTATCTGATTTGTACGGTAGCGCTTTTCAGCCTCCTCTGAGGTAAAATCCGTAAGGGGTATCATACGGGTAAGAATACTGTTTTTCTTTTTCAGTGTAAATACCTGTACGCCAACGGTATTCTTGGTTGCCTTTGCACTTATAAGCGCCGTATTAAACAGCAATGCCTTATCAGTATCTCTTATAAGCACCATATCCGTATCCTCATCGGTAAAATAAGCGCCTATAAGCGGAGATTTATCCGAGTAAGCATTTATAAGCCTTTTTCGGTTTACCTTTGTGGCATAAGCAGACATATCTACTTTTGCAATTTTACCGTTTTCAAAGGCAAAAAGCATATATCCTCTGTAATCAAAGGTTGCCGCCATATAAACAATATATTCATCGGTATCCATATCAATCAGGTTATTAAGGTACTCACCCATATTGCTTGCCTTGGTTTCCGGCAAATCATATGCCTTGACCTTATACACATTATGCTTACTTGAAAACATAAGTATATCAGCCTTGTTTGTAGTTTCAAGCTCCTGTATAATTTCATCCTCTTCCTTAAGCTTCTGTTCACCTGAGGAACGGAGAGATACAAGTGTTATCTTTTTAAAATAATTGTGCTTTGTAAGGAAGAGCCTGATACCGTAATCCTCAATAAAATCATCGGTAGCAATACGGCTTTCCTTCTCAGCCTCCACCGGTATTATCTCGGTACGTCTTGGCTTGCCGTACTTTTTGGCAACCTCATTAAGGTCATTAATTATTACCTCATTTACAAGCTCATGGTCCTTTAAAATATCAGACAGCCTTGCCATTTCAGCCTCAAGCTGCTCCATTTCGGATATACGGTTTAAAAGATACTCCTTATTCAGATTACGCAGTTTAATTTCCGCAATATATTCCGCCTGAACTTCATCAATACTAAATCCCTTCATAAGGTTAGGTATCACATCACTTTCAAGCTCTGTATCACGTATAATTTTAATAGCCTTGTCGATATCCAGCATTATCTCCTTAAGACCTGCAAGAAGATGATGCTTTGCATATTTTTTGTCAAAATCGTAAGCTGTCTGGCGCTTTACGCAATCAGTGCGGAATTTCAGCCATTCCTCCAAAATGCCCTTAACACCAATGGTTTTAGGTGCACCGTCTACCAATATGTTAAAATTACAGGAAAATCTGTCGGATAACGGGGTCATCTTATACAGCTTTGCCATAAGTTTATCCGGATCTGCTGTCCTTTTAATATCAATTGCAATTTTAAGACCGTTCAGATCCGTTTCATTTCTGACATCATTAATTTCCTTAAGCTTGTTTTCCTTAACGTTTTTTATTATACGTTCAATTATTGCCTCTATGGTTGTGCTGTAGGGTATCTCATATATTTCTATCAGGGAGTTTTTCTTGTCATAGCGGTACTTTGCCTTCATTCGGAAGCCGCCTGTACCGGTTTCGTAAATCTGCTCTATCTCGGCAGGGTCATATATAAGCTGCCCACCCGTAGAAAAATCTGGCGCAGGCATATGCTTTTTTATATCACAGTTAGGATTTTTAATATATGCAATTGCAGCCTTGCAGACCTCCTTAAGGTTAAAGCTGCATATATTACTGGACATACTTACGGCGATACCCTGATTGGGAGCTACAAGAATATTGGGAAAGCTTGTAGGGAACAGAACAGGCTCCTGCATCGAACCGTCATAGTTATCCACAAAGTCAACGGTATCCTTATCAATATTCTTAAACAGCTCATTACAGATGCTGTCAAGCTTAACCTCGGTATATCTTGACGCAGCATAAGCCATATCCCTTGAATAATGCTTGCCAAAGTTACCCTTTGAGTCAACATATGGTAGCAAAAGGGCATCATGTCCTCTGGTAAGACGTACCATGGTTTCATATATGGTGGCGTCACCATGAGGATTAAGCTTCATTGTCTGTCCTACAACATTGGTGGACTTTGTTCTTGCACCCGTCAGCAGCCCCATTTTATACATTGTATACAAAAGCTTGCGGTGGGCGGGCTTAAAGCCATCTATGGCAGGTATTGCACGTGAAAGAATTACACTCATTGCATAGGGCATATAATTAACGCGCAGTGTATCAACTATGCCCTGCTCCTGAAATTTATTTTCTATTCCTGAGGCATGGTGTCCTCCGTCATTTTTGCTTTTTCTAGCCATTTAAGCACCCCCTTTAGCTTAATTCCGTCAGGTCAATATACATATGACCGTTTTCCCTGATATAGTCCTTGCGTCCCTGAAGATTATCCCCCAGCAGTACCTCAAACATATCTGCAGTTGCCTGTGCATCCTGAGGCATAACCTTTATAAGCCTGCGTGTTTCAGGATTCATTGTGGTCTGCCACATCATTTCGGGCTCGTTTTCGCCAAGCCCCTTTGAGCGCTGTATATGATATTTACCGTTCAGCTTATCGGTAATATCCTGTTTTTCCTTTTCGGTATAAGCAAAATATGTGTTTTTACCTGAGGTAATCTCATACAGCGGTGACTCCGCAATATACACAAATCCCTTTTCAATAAGGGTTGGCACAAGGCGATAAATCATCGTCAGCAAAAGAGTACGTATCTGAAAACCGTCCACATCCGCATCGGTACATATTATAATTTTATTCCATCTCAGGTTTTCCAAATCAAAAGCATTAAGGCTGCTGCTGTGCTTTGCCTTAATCTCTACGCCGCAGCCTATAACCTTAAGCAAATCGGTAATAATATCACTTTTAAATATGGTTTCATAGCCCGATTTAAGGCAGTTAAGTATTTTACCCCTTATGGGCATAATACCCTGAAATTCCGCATCCCTGCCCAGCATACACGAGCCCAGTGCAGAATCACCCTCAACTATATAAAGCTCACGTCTTGCGGTATCCTTAGTACGGCAGTTTACAAACTTTTCCACGCGGTTATTCATATCAATGGTGCCGGTAAGCTTTTTCTTAATATTAATTCTGGTATTTTCGGCAGTTTCACGGCTGCGCTTGTTTACAAGTATCTGAGCTGCAATTTTATCTGCGTCAGCCTTATTTTCAATAAAATATACCTCAAGCTGCTTTTTCAGGTAATCTGTCATAGCCTCCTGAATAAATTTATTGTTGATTGCCTTTTTAGTCTGGTTTGCATAGCTTGTAACTGTTGAAAAGGAGTTGATTACCAGCACAAGACTGTCCTCCACATCAGTAAATACAATCTTTTTTTCGTCCTTTTTATAAAGGCTGTTGTCCTTTAAATACTTATCTATTGCATATACAAATGCAGAGCGTGTTGCCTTATCGGGTGAGCCACCATGCTCCAGAAAGCTTGAGTTATGATAATACTCAATTACGTTTATCTCATTATTAAAGCAGAAGGACAGCTCAAATTTAAGCTTATAGTCGGGCATATCCTCTCTGTCACGTCCGCTGGTTTCGGTAGAAAGATACTGTATTTCGGTAAAGTTTTTATCATTGGTAATTTCCGCAAGGTAATCCTTTATACCGTTTGGATAGCAGTAGGTGAAAGTTTCACCGCTTTCCTCATCGGTAAGCACAAAGGTAAGCCCTGCATTTACTATACACTGACGACGCAGGGTATCCTGAAAGTAGGAAAGGGGAATATTAATATCGGTAAATACATCTCTGTCAGGCTTCCAGTGGATATTGCTGCCTGTTGCCTTTTTTGCAGTAGGCTCCTTTTTAAGACCGCCCACATTTTCACCTTTTTCAAAATTAAGCTCATATCTGTAGCCGTCGCGGTAAATAACAACATTCATAAACTCCGAACTGTACTGGGTTGAGCAAAGTCCAAGACCGTT
>CALIRN010000070.1 GCA_938042265.1 uncultured Eubacteriaceae bacterium | reverse complement strand
TTTTGCCCTTAAAATGGGCTTTAGGAACAAATACATATACGATGCCGTAAAACGTCTTGAAAAGGGTGATGTGGTCCTCGACAGCCTTTTTGATATGGATACGGACAGTGCAAGGACAGAGCTTATTAAAATAAAGGGTGTCGGTCCAAAGGTAGCAGACTGCGTACTGCTTTTTTCTCTGGGACACAGAAACGTATTCCCTATTGATGTGTGGGTACGGCGTGTTATAAGCGAACTGTACTTCAACGGTCGGGAGCAAAGCCTGAAAACCATTGCTAACTTTGCACAGAACAAATGGGGCAGCCTGGCTGGCTTTGCCCAGCAATATCTGTTCTATTTTGCCCGCAGCGGAGAAATGGAAAAAATAAAAGAGCACTGATTTTTTGTCAGTGCTCTTTAAATAAAAAAAGCGGGTGATGGGAATCGAACCCACGTCCTCAGCTTGGAAGGCTGATGTTCTACCATTGAACCACACCCGCATAGTTAAACATAAAACAAAAGTGCCCAGAGACGGAATTGAACCGCCGACACGAGGATTTTCAGTCCTCTGCTCTACCAACTGAGCTATCTGGGCTTATTGCTATCTGCAACGACAAGTGATATTATACAGCTAAAGCCTTAATTTGTCAATACTTTTTTTGTTATTTATTTAATAATCACCCGTTTAATCATTAGCATAACCAAAAGTTTGTAAATATACAATAAGACTGATTGACTTTAGTTAATAAAAATGTTAAACTTTATTCATAAAAATTAACATTCAGTTTGAGCAAAAGGGGCTGCCGCACTAAAAAATAGTGTGCAGCTCCTTTTTCAGCAGGCTGAGGGATTGATGCAGCATCAATCCCTGTTTATTTTTATTTATATGAATTAAAAATATAAAACTGCGCAAGCTATATCTATGATTAAAAGAGGATTTATTTACGGACTTACAGGATTATTTTTTGAAATATTGTGGACAGGTATATGCTCTCTGTTTAAGGGGGATTTGACATTGGCATCTCATACGGCGCTGATAATGCTGCCCATATATGGTATGGCAGTATTTATGGAGCCTATGTTTTATACTTTTAAAAGCCTCGGCATACACCCATTGCTGCGTGGTATATACTATGCGGCAATGATTTTTGCCTGCGAGTACTTTTCAGGCAAACTCCTTAGCATTTTGGGTATATGCCCATGGGAGTACAGCGGCATATACAGTATAGAGGGTCTTATCCGTCTGGATTACGCGCCTTTGTGGTTTACGGCAGGCTTAGTTTACGAAAGGATTTATTTTGATTATTTTACAAAAGAAAGGACTATGCTCTCCCCTGTTAAAGGTTGACAGAGCATCAGTACATCAAAATAACTGATTTAAATTGATATTTATCTTAACATTAAACATTACTTTACCTTTTGTAATAATCTTAAAACTTATAAAAACAACGGGAATAAAAATATGAATTGCTTAAAAGATAGTATTAAAAAATGGGGATATTTAATTTTAGGGGTAATGCTGATGTCTGCTGCCCTTGCCTTGTTTTTTGATCCGTTTTCAATAATATTGGGCGGTGCAACAGGGCTTGCCATTATAGCTCAAAGCCTTTGGGGTATTCCTTTGTGGGTTACAAATTTAATTGTTAATATGCCTCTGTTTTTGTGGGCGTATTTTGTTTTTGACAGACAATTTGTAATACGCTCACTGATATCCACCCTGCTGCTTTCCCTTTTTCTGTATCTTTTTGAAAAAATACCTCCTATTGAAAACGATTATGTTACGGCAGTTATTTTCGGCGGCCTGCTGTATGGAGCCGGCATAGGAATGGTGCTGAGAAGCGGAGCAACAACCGGCGGTTCGGATCTGACGGCAGGCATAATTAATAAGATCAGAAGCGAAATAAGTGTTTCTCTGATTATGATGTGTATTGATATTGCCATAATACTGCTGGGCTTTACCATATTTGGTGCGGTACGTGCCATGTACGGCATTATTGCGGTAACAATTATGACCAAAGCCGTGGATTTGGTACTTGAGGGACTTAATTTTGCAAAGGTGGCTTTTATTGTATGTGACGATGGCAAAGCCCTGGGTACTGCCATTATGAAAGGTATTGACAGGGGCGTAACCGTTATGCCGGCAGGGGGACTGTATTCGGGCAAAGACAAGCATGTACTTATGATAGCGGCATCACGTAAGGAGATTGTTACATTAAAGCGGATTACAACGGAGCTTGACCCTGCAGCCTTTATGTTTGTTACTGATATCCGGGAGATTTTGGGGAAGTTTTAACAAAAAAATATCTATATATTTTTATATTGTTGTGAAAGTTGACATAAAAAAAATATGTTTGTAAGATTTAACTTGAAAATAGGGATTTTGCATTCAGTATTTTGCTCAATTTCTTAGGTTTTTGTTCAATTCTCACTCAAAACCTATGTCCTTTGGGCAATTTATACAAATTAATTGCTCTTTATTTGTAAAATAAAGATATGGAGAGTTATCGCAAAATAAGGTATTATATTAATAAACAAAGGGCAGATACAGCCCATAATCGCAAGGAGGATAATTAAATGGCAGAACTGAAATTGAAGAATATTGTAAAGAAGTACCCTAATGGCTTTATTGCTGTTAAAGACTTTAACCTTGATATAGAGGATAAGGAATTTATTATTTTCGTTGGTCCTTCAGGCTGTGGTAAATCTACTACCCTCAGAATGATTGCAGGTCTTGAGGAAATTTCAGCCGGTGAACTTTACATAGGTGACAAGCTGGTTAACAATGTATCACCTAAGGACAGAGATATTGCGATGGTTTTCCAGAACTACGCTCTGTATCCTCACATGACAGTATACGATAATATGGCATTCGGTCTTAAGTTGCGTAAGGTACCTAAGGACGAGATTAACAAAAAGGTACATGAGGCTGCTAAGATTCTTGATATTGAGCATCTCCTTGACAGAAAGCCAAAGGCTCTTTCTGGTGGTCAGCGTCAGCGTGTTGCTATGGGTCGTGCTATTGTGCGTGAGCCTAAGGTATTCCTTATGGATGAGCCTCTTTCAAACCTTGATGCTAAGCTGAGAGTACAGATGAGATCTGAGATTTCCAAGCTTCATCATAAATTACAGACAACTTTCATCTACGTTACACATGACCAGACAGAGGCTATGACTCTCGGTACCCGTATCGTAGTTCTTAAAGATGGTATTATTCAGCAGGTTGATACTCCTCAGAATCTGTACAACAAGCCTGTAAATCTTTTTGTTGCAGGTTTCATCGGTTCACCTCAGATGAACTTTATTGATGCCAAGGTTGTTCAGGTCGGTGCTGATGTTCTTGTAAGCTTTGGCGAATACAGAGTTAAACTTCCTGAGCATAAGACAAGAGCTCTTATTGACGGCGGTTATGTTGATAAGGACGTAATTCTTGGTATCAGACCTGAGGATATTCACGAGGAGGAGCTTTTCCTCAGCACATCTCCAGAAAGCATTGTTGATGCACAGGTTGAGGTTACTGAGCTTCTTGGTGCAGAGACTAACCTGTTCCTTCAGATTGCAGGTCAGAATGTTACTGCAAGAGTTGACTCTCGTTTCACAGCTAAGATTGGTGATATTGTTAAGGTTGCATTTGATGTTAACAGAATGCATATCTTTGATAAGGCTACTGAGGCTGTTATCTGCAACTAATAACTACATAAGCTTATAAAATTTAAAGGGCTGTCAACTTTTTCGGCAGCCCTTTTTCTTACGCTTTTACTTTATCACACACAAATGCACCGCCAAATAAAACAAGCGGTGCATATTTATCTTTTTTATAATTATAATACACTCTTAATATAAGCAGCAATTTGCTCATTCTTGCAGTTATCAAAGAAAAGCTCCGAAAACTTTTCGCCTGCAACAGTCTGCTTTAAGAAATCCTGATCAATATTCCTTAAAATAGTCATAATATCGTTATGAGTAATCCTCTTTACATCATCAAGAATTTTCTTGTTTCTCTGCTCAGGAACAGCTCTTTCTCTGGGGTATCCCTGACCCGGCTCACAGCCAAAAAGCTTTTCAAACGTATACTGGAGGTTAAGCTCAGCACCCCAGCCAAAGCCCTTAGCAAATGGAAATGCAACAGCATTTCCGTTATTAATCTGTGCAAACATAAAGCCATCCGATACATCAACAATGTGACCGCAAAGCACATTAGGGAAAGAGTTAAGTGCAAGCATAGCACCCTCACCTGTACCGCAGCCTGTTACAACAAAATCAGCTGCGCCGCTGTTAAGAAGAATAGCTGCAAGCAAACCTGCCTGTACATAAGTAAGCTGTGCCTTGTCCTCGGCAGTGTACATACCATAGTTGAACACCTGATGACCCATAGGTTCAACAACACTCTTAAGAGTATTGCAAATCATTTCATTTTTAGCCGCCTGACTGTTCTCGTTAATTAAAGCAATTTTCATTTTTTCTGTCACCTTTCATTATAATGATATTGATAGTACTATAATATCTAATAAAAATATATATGAAACTACAGCTTTTGTCAAGCTCATTCCTATAAACAGACTTATTTAAAAAATTTTTTTTAAAAATAATCCTGTGTCCGTTTTATTGTACATCTATCCCGATATAATAAATATTGTAATAAAAAGGAGGTTACAAAAATTACATTTTTGGTACAAACGTTACAATTATTTTAAATTTCAGCAAAAATACGAAAAAACGTTTGACATTATTCTACTGACAGGTTATACTATACCTAAGTTAGAAAATTTGTACGTTAGGAGGCTTTTATTATGAAGAACAATCGTTTACTTAAAATATATTTAATTACAGCATGTATTTCTGTTATGCTTTTCCTTGGCAGCTTTGCCATAGGTTGGCATATGTTTGACAGTATGGCTGATATATATGGTGCAACACTTCCCTTTCTACTGATTTCAATAGGCTCTCTTACCGCCTTTGGTTTTACCCCCTCGGTAAAGGAGAATAAAGAAGCAAAGGCTTTAAGAGCAAAAGCAAAGGTAGTCCCTCTCAAGGTATACCACCACAGCTCACACAATTGCTTTACACTGCGTAAAATTTCATAAAACCTAAATAATTATGAACAAATTGTTAAATCTTCAAAAATGTAAAAAAACCTATTGCATTTTAGTTTTGTGTGTGTTATCATACCATCATAGGAGCTATCTCCTATAATAAATAAATATGTGAAAAAGGCAAACTTGCTGAAAGGCAAGGACGCAAAGCCTCAGGTCTAAGGCATTAGCTAGGACAGCTGGGTTACCTAATATATTTTATTATTTTTAAGTAACTCAGTTTAGACTAACAGGTTTAAATTGAGTTTTTTTATTTTAATATCCTTCCCCCTATTGGATATATAAACTTGCATATTTATTTATAATATTTGGTTGGAGCTTTCCCCGAGCTTCAATCCATATAATATCCTCCCCCCTATTGGATATTGACGTATTTACTTTAACGGCGGAGCCCGTTGCTCCGCTAGAATGTTATATCCTCCCCCCTATTTTGGATATTGACATATTTATTTTACAGCCGGGGCATCAGTCCCGGAGCATATAATATCCCTCCCCCTACCGGATATTTATATAAAAACAAAAAGCAATTGCAGCCTTTGCAATTGCTTTTTTGTTAATTACAGATTGGTGCTTTTGCCAATAGCCCGTCTGGTCAGCGCTCTTACAGATTTACTGTACATCTCAGGCAGTAGCACAGCACCTGATGCACAATAGTTTCTCCATTTATTATCCCGATGATTTATACAGTTATTGCAAACAGGGCTATGTAAAGCAAAATACGGTTATTCAGCGCCTCACAAAAAGCAAAAAAGCATTGAAATTGCAAACCGTTTATTGTATAATGTAAATAGAAATACGGATTGATTAATGGAAAAAATCGGTTAATTTCCTGTTTTCTGTGGAGAAGGGCTGAAACCTGTTTTTTCTAAATTTATTTTTGCTTAACTAAATCAATATTCCCCTAATATGCGTAAAATGTGTTACATTACAAGAAATGAGAGTGGATAATTTGGATAAAAAGAAATTTGAATTCAGACTGCTCATAAATGCCATAACGGTTATCCTTACAATGCTGATTATCGGAACAAGCTTTGTTGCATATACGTATAATACACTTGTAAATGAAGCAAAATCCTACATAACCGAAATCAGTGAACTAAGCTCTGCCAACACAGCAAAAAAACTTGTTGCCAACACCTATTCCCAAGAGGCATTTTCAGCCTATTTAGGTGACATTGAGGGCAGCAATGACCGTACAGTAATAGATATGCTCACTAACGAGCTTAGCTTAAGCGGCAATAATATGATGCGTGTTAGCTTTGTAAACAGCAAAGGCAAGGGCTATACCGTACGAGATAAAGGTGTTGTAAACCGTATAGACATAAGCCAGCATGATTACTTTCAGCGTGCAGTAAAGGGTGATGTATTTATTACCGAAACCATTACAGACTCCGTTACCAGACGTCCGGTTAATATTTATGCCATGCCGGTTTTTAAGAACAATAACATTGTGGGTGCTCACATGGGAGTCTGCCTTGCTTCCAGCATTGAGAGTGTAATTAATGCAGATTATTTTGACGGCAACGGTCAGGCTTACATAATAAACAGCAAAGCAGAACGTGTTATTGACAGTAACTTTACCGAAGAAAGCAGCTACAAACCCTTTAAGGAGATAAACGCAGCAGCACCTATGCTCAAGGATATACGTACTGCCATTGGTAAGGATGGCACCAGCGGCTCGCTTATGTCAAAAAACAGCAATGGAACCGCATATTGGATTTCCTACAGTACCTTAGGTATCGGTGACTGGTATCTTATGCTTGCCGTACCCTACAGCTATGTTGTATCAAATGCAGTCTCTGTACTGTTTATAAGCCTTGTTGTGCTTATAGTTGCTCTTATAGGTACCATCGCATTCGTCAGATATCTTAACCATCTTAAGCAAGCCAATCGGGAAGAGCTTAACAGACACATTTATTTTGACGCTCTTACAGGTCTTTACAGCAAAAACGGCTTTAACCTTAAGTTTGCCGAGACACTGGAAAATGACAGACAAAGATATGCAGTGGTCCTTTTGGACATTGACAACTTCCGCACCATTAACGAGCTGTTCAGCTACGAGGTCGGTACCAACATTTTAAAACATATAGGTAAAATCCTTAAGGATAACCTTGGGGAAAGCGAGATTGCCTCCAGATCTTCAGGCGATGATTTTGTTTTTCTCATAAGCTGCAAAAGCGATGATGAAATCAAAAATAAAATAAACAATCTTATTTATAAAATAAGCGAATGTAAATTTGACGAGGACAACACCAATTACAATATTATAACCCATTTCGGTATTTACAAGCTTGGTCGTAATCCTCAGCCAAAGGATATAGAAAGCTATATAGACAAAGCAAAAATCTCTCTTCTTGGTATAAAGGATAACCGCCAAAGCGGCTTTGCATTTTACGATGAAGCATTGCAGCGTCAGATGCATTTTGAAGCCGAGCTTGAAAACGATATTGATGCAGCCATAAGGGACCGTGACTTTAAGGTTTATGTACAGCCTAAGTATGACGCTAAAACCCGTACTCTTGCAGGCGGCGAGGCACTTATAAGGTGGCAGCACAAAACCAAGGGCTTCCTTACGCCAAACAAGTTTGTGGGTATTTTTGAAAAAAGCGGCGCTATTACTGATATTGATATGTATGTTTATGACGAAGTCTGCCGTATGCAAAGCAAATGGATTGCAGAGGGCTATACCCCTGTGCCCATTTCCGTTAATCAGTCCAGACTTCACCTGTATCACAGCGATTACATAGACACTCTTAAATCCATACTTGACAAATACAAGCTGCCTGCGGAATATGTAGAGCTTGAAATTACCGAAAATATAGCTTTAAGCTCAGGTGAGGAACTGGAGGAGGCAGTAAAGCTTATACATAATCTCGGTTTTAAGATTTCCATGGATGATTTCGGCTCAGGCGAATCCTCGCTGAACATTCTCAAAGACATTGATATTGACGTGCTTAAGCTGGACAGATTATTCTTCCTTGAAACGGAAAACAACGCCAAAGCAAGACAAATTATCAAAAGTATTCTTGATATGGCTAACCGCTTAAATATCAGTACCGTTGCTGAGGGTGTTGAAAATGAAGATCAGCTTAAATTCCTTCAGGACGCGGGCTGTGATTTAATTCAGGGTTACCTGTTTGGCAAGCCTATGCCTTATGAGGATTTTGAAAAGCTCTTCAAAACCGAAACGAATAAAATAAAACCTGCATAATACCACTCTTAAATTAACAAAATGATAAACCTGCTAAATTTTAAAAGTCACCGACAATTATTGCCGGTGACTTTTCAGCTTTTAGAATAATCCTGACAAAAAGTCGTTATAATTTGTCTGTATAACAGCTCTTTCACATTCATTTTCATCTGTCATACAATAATTCTCTATCCCTGTCAATTACAGTATATTAGCCACATTAATCATTAACCGGTCCAGATACTTAACACACTTAACAGCATTATCCCAGTACTCTCTACTGGCAATAATACCCTTATCAACAAGTACCTTTACCGCCTCTTCATAGGTTTTAACCACCTTTTTCACCTCCCATGTCTTTTTAAAATTATCAACATTACCGTATGTACGCTTAAGCACAGCCGTTGTACTGCCCCAGTCGGGCAGCTGAAAATGAGGTTTGTCAACTGGGCTTGTCCAATCGCCGCCCCATTCAAGTCCGAGGGACTTACCCAGCTTGCCAACCTTATCAAACCAACCGTCATTATTATTGTAAGCGCCCTTGCCGTCATTGCGGATAACATCAAAGGCAACTCCCCACTGGTGCATTGAGCTGTAGCT